>DATNCK010000142.1:0-3281 GCA_035571575.1 Steroidobacteraceae bacterium
CGCTCTCGCTGAAGCCCCGTTGCAGTTGTGATGCAACTGCGGAGGCACCCTGAAAGGATCTAAAATGCAGGGATGCCTCCTTGTCTGCTGGTGAATCCGCGCAGTTTCCGTGCCTCACGCTCCGGGATGGCACGCCGTGCCACGCAACTCGCACAGGCTGCCGGGCTCGAAGTCCATGAGGTTGTAGATCCCGTCAGTCTGCGTGCGCGGCTCGATGCCCTGCGCGACCGTCGAGCGGAAGTAATCTGGATCCTCGCCGGAGACGGTACGATTCATGCCCTGGCCGAATATTTCGCGCAAACCACTCCCGACTGGTCTCCCGCGCTGCTGCTGCTGGCCGGCGGTCGTGCCAATGTCGTGCCGCGTGAGTTCGATGGATATCCAGCCATGCCCGCCCTGCGTCGGGCGCTGGCTGCACTGCGCGCGGGAAGGCCGCTGCGCGAGGAGCCTCTGCTCACGCTGCAGCTCTCGCAGGCCGGCCGCGAATCACGCCATGGCTTCGTGTTCGCTGGTGCGCTCATACATGAGGCCGTACGCCTGACAGCGGAAAATCGTGCCGCGGGCCGCGGCTGGTGGAGACACAGCTGGTTCTCCGATCCCTACATACTGGTACGCTGGGCCGTGCGTACCCTGGTGTTCCGCAGGCCTTTGCCGCAGTCCTCACCTGTGGTCGCAAGGATGGCTGGTGGCGGCGAGTTGACGGGCCGCATGCGGGCGCTGGTCGCGACGACGCTCGAGATGCGCAAGGCGCTTTACAATCCTTTCGCGGAGCGGGGCGCGGGGTCCGTGCGCTTCACGGCCATCTCGGCTGCCGCACCGTCACTGTGGGGAATGCTGCCGAAGCTGCTCAAGGGTCGTTTCGACGCCAACATGGATGTCGCACAGGGCATTCTCAGCGGCCGCAGCGAGCGGGTTGAGCTGCAGGGTGTCGCGGCCTACGCGCTCGATGGTGAGCTCTTCAGCGCCGATCCGGCGCTGCCACTGGTGTTCACCGCCGGCGTGACCCTCAGAGCGCTGCGCCCAGCTCCTTGACGTAAGCCCGCCGGCGCTTGTGGTTCACGTGCTCGAACGCATCCCACTGTGACTGCACCTTTGTATTGGTGACCAGCTCGGGATTGCTCTCCGCATACTTCGCCCCCGCACGCTTCAGATGCGGGATGATGTCGTAGAAAATCAGCGAATTCACGCCCTTGTTCTGATAGTCCCTGCGCACTGCGACCAGCAGGCAGTCGATCACGGGATTCTCCATCTTCAGGGCCTTGAGCAGGTGCAGCACGCCGAAAGGAAACAGCCTGCCCTGGGCCTTGCGCAGCGCCCGCGACAACGAGGGCATGGTCACGCCCATGGCCACCAGATCATCGGCTTCGTTCACCACCAGCACCAGGTACTTCAGATTCAGCATTGGAATATAGAGCTTGGTGTAGTAGTCGATCTGCGCCTGGGTGAGCGGGGTGAAGCCGTACAGGTGGCTGTACGAATCGTTCACCAGTTCGAACAGCTTCTGCACGTATCCGTCCTTGATGAGCTTCGAGGCGCTTGAATACTTGAGGATGCGCAGCTTGTTTTTCTTCAGCGCCACCTTCGCAATCCGCTCCAGCCTTTCGGGCACGACATCCGGGATGGTGACCCGGTACTCCACCCACTCGGCATCCTTCACATAGCCCAGCTTCTGAATGTGCGTGACGTAGTAGGGATGATTGTAGATGGTGGCCATGGTGCCCATCTGGTCGAAGCCTTCGACCAGCATGCCTTCCTGATCCAGGTCGGTGAAGCCCAGCGGACCATGGATGGAGTGCATGGCCCTGGCCTGCACCCATTCTTCGGCAGCGGCGAACAGCGCCTTCGAGACGGCTTCATCATCGATGAAGTCGACGAATCCGAAGCGTCCACTGCGGGTCTTCCAGGCTTCATTTGCGCGGCTATTGACGATGGCGCAGATGCGACCGACGGGCCTGTCGCCCTTGAAGGCCATGAAGCACTGGGCTTCGCAGAACGCGAAGGCCGGGTTCTTCTTTGGATCGAGGGTGGTCATCTCATCCATGTACAGCGGCGGGATGGCAAATGGGGAGTCGCGATACAGGTCGATGCGGAACTTGACGAACTCGCGCATCTGCTCAGTGCTGTTGAGCGCTCGAACATGGACAGTCATTCAGCTTCCCCCAAAGTCTCATTCCTGGACGCCGCCGCCGGCCCGGTGCCGCAGTCAGCCCGCCCGGCCCCGCGTGATCGCGGTGTTGTCCGGTATGCCTGAAGGTACCGCAATTTGCGCTCCGGAAGCGCTATGACTTCAACAATTCAGCGGGACCTGTGTCACAGACCGTAGGGATGCAAGGTGCGGATGCGGCCGTCCGCGTCGTAATGGAGCTCGGTGACCTTGATGTTGCGCAGGTGCGAGACACCACCAGAAAGAATGGCGTCGTGGTAGTACAGCCACCAACGGCCCATGAACTCGACGATGGAGTGATGCGTGGTCCATCCCACCACGGGTGTGAGAATCTGCCCCTGGTACCGGTATGGCCCATACGGACTATCGGCCGTGGCATAGCACAGCAGGTGCGTATTGCCGGTGGAGTAGGAGAGATAGTAGCGGTCACGGTATCGGTGCAGCCACGGTCCTTCGAAGTAGCGGCGCGCATGGTCGCCTGCCTGCAATGGCGCGCCGTTCTCATCGAGAATCGTCAGTTCGCGAGGCTCGTGCGCGAACTGCTTCATGTCGGCCGAGAGCAGCGCCATGCGGGGACCCAGGGCGGGCTCATTGGCAGGGGGTTCCGTGTTTGACTCTGCGTAACGGTTGCCGCGGTACTTCTGCAGCTGTCCGCCCCAGAGGCCGCCGAAGACCATGTAGAAAGAGCCGCTGTCTTCCAGCACGCAGGGGTCAATGGAATAGCTGCCCTCTATGGCGCGTGGCTCGGGCACAAAAGGACCCTCCGGCCTGCTGCCGATGGCCACGCCGATCTGAAAGATGCCGTCGGCGCGCTTGGCCGGAAAATACAGGTAGTAGCGGCTGTCCTTGCGCGCCGCATCCGGCGCCCACAGCTGCTTCTCGGCCCAGGGCACGTCTTTGACATGTAGTGCCACGCCGCAGTCCACGGCCTCGCTCAAGGGTGTCTCCTGCCGGAAGACATGATAGTCCTGCATGCAGTAGTGGCTGCCGAGATCGTCGGCCGGAACACCGCCATCGATGTCGTGTGAGGGATAGATGTACAACCTTCCTTCGAAGACATGCGCGGACGGATCAGCCGTGTGGATCTGCGTCACCAGTGGCGGTGACAGTGCGCTGG
>DATNCK010000143.1:0-26732 GCA_035571575.1 Steroidobacteraceae bacterium
CACGGCCCGGCGGATGCGTTCGGCTACGCGCGCCGCATTGTCGGTACTGGTGCGCGGCAGGACCACAGCGAATTCCTCGCCGCCGTAACGCGCCGCGAGATCATCGGAGTGGAACAGCCCATCGGAAATCGCCGCTGCCACCTCGCGCAGGCACACATCGCCGCGCTGGTGACCGTAGCAGTCGTTGAACTGCTTGAAATGATCCACGTCGATCATCAGCACCGCGATGGGCCAGCCGCCGGCCAGTGCGCGTCCCCAGGATTCCCGCAGTACTTCATCGAAATGCCGGCGGTTCGCAAGGCCGGTGAGGCTGTCCTTGCGTGCCAGCGAGGCCAGTTCCGCATTGGCTTTTTCCAATGCCAGCTCGGCCTCGCGGCGCGCGGAAATATCGCGCAGCGCGACCACGAAGCCTTCATCGCCCTGCGGCCCGCAATTGGATACGCGACCGCTCTCCTTTTCAGAGCGCATCAGCACGAAGGCGCGATCGCGGAAGTAGCGCATGTTCGCTTCGAGCCATACCACGCGGCCGGTGGCGTGCAGCGCACGGAAAACAAGCGTCCGCGAAGAGCAGGTCTGCCTGGCGTCCTCCAGTTGCGAACCGATCAGCAACTGGTCCTCTTCGATGACATAGTCACGCCATGTGAGACCGACGAACTGCCCGGGCTCGAAGCCGAGCACATCGCGAACCGCCGGCGAAACATACAGCCGTCGGCCTTCCAGATCGGTGAGCACGATGACATCGGAGGAGTGCTCCATCAGCAGCCGCAGCCGGTTCTGCAGCTCCTCGGTCATGCGATGCGAGCGTCGGCCTTCGGCCAGCGACACGATCATGGGGAACAGCGAGATCAGCAGCGAGACGATCAGCAGCTGCAGCATGACGAAGCTGTCACCGAGAAGGGGTCGATGCGCGTTTTCCGGCAGCGTGCTCAGGGCGGCGATGGGGCCGTGACCCGTGCCGGTGGCGATGGCGCCGACCATCATGACCAGCAGCACACCCAGCGCCGTACCGGAGTAGCTGCCGCGATAGGCGACGCGCATCAGCGGCGGAAAGATCAGGAACAACAGCGGCACGCTGCTCTGAAAGAACACCAGCAGCGAGATGCCGCCCACCACCGCCAGCATCAGCAATGTTTCTGGCAGAACCGCGGGTGTGATGAAGCGGCGGATTTCGCCGCTGCGCAGCGCCAGGGTCACCGGCGCCATCACTGCGAAGCCTAGCGAATGGCCGACAATCACCCGCAGCGCCGCCGGCCACGTGATCGACCGACCTGTGATCGCGTTGAAGACGATCAGTTCCAGCCAGAGCGTCAGCGGGGCCAGCAGCAGGGCCCACAGCAGAAAGCGCAGGAAGCGCGAACGATCGGTCAAATCCCGTACGGACTGGATGCTGTGGGCCAGGGACAGGGCGGCGACAGCGATCTCGGTGGTGTTGAACGCTGCAATCCATGGTATCAGCGACCATTCGGCACGGGTGAAGGTGCCGCTGGCCATTCCACTGATGGTGACGATGGTCAGCAGCAGCGGCCAGCGCGAGCGTGGCGAGGTCAGCAGCACGCCCAGCGCGAAACCATTGGCCAGCCACAGCCCGGAGACATTGCCGTGCGATGCGGTGAGCAGCCGGAAACCCACCGACAGCAAAAAGAAGACCGGCGCCAGCAATGCGGCATCGAGCAACAGCGGCCGGGCAGTTTTGCGCGCGTTGCTGCCAGGGTTGTAGGGCGAAGCCAGTGGCGTCACGGTGATCAGCAGATGGGAACTGGTCCCCGTACCTTACTTCGATATGTCACAAAGTTTCTGCGACATGGATATGAAACGACCGCCCGGAATTGTGTGACGCAGTTCACACCTGTCATCAGCCCAGCACGCGTTCACTGCCGTACAGCCGCATCACCGGCAGCAGCAGCAGCACGCCGGCCAGCAGCGCAGTGCAGGCGGAGGTGGCCAGCCACAGCGGGTTCAATGGTTCGGCACGCAGGATCTGCGTGATCAGAAAGTGCTGCGAGAGGCTGGGTACCATCATCAGCGAGAGCTTTGGCACCAGGTTCAGCAGGCTGGCGAACACCAGCGGCACGGTGGGCAGCAGCTGCAGTATGCCGATCCAGGCCTGGGCTTCGCGCGCGCTGCGCGTCCAGGCGGCGAGCAGGGTCATGACGGCAGCGAGCAGCGGGATCAAAGGTGCGGTCACCGCGATGATGGACAGCGCGGTGCCGGTGCCGAGATTCGCGCTCATGCCGTACTGCTCCAGGTCGAGCCGACCCAATGCCACGCACAGCGCCGTGGTGGAAATGCACAGCGACAGCAGCATGTAGGCACAGGTGGCGAGCAGCTTGCCGAGTACCAGCTGTCCACGCGGCACCGGCGTGGCCAGCAACGGCTCCAGCGTGCCGCGTTCGCGCTCACCCACGGTGGTGTCGATGGCCAGGTACATGCCGCCCGTGAGCATCGACAGTACGATGAAGAAGCTCATCATGCCCAGCACCAGCAGCGAACGCGCTGCGGGCGTGGATACATCCACGCGATGCACCACCACCGGCGAGAGCAGCTGCGTGTCGATGCCGCGCAGCGCCAGGCGTTGTGCAGCCAGTTGCTGCGCATAGCGCGCCAGGATGGTTTCCATGCGCGCGGCGTAGCGTTCATCGCCGGTGCGGGAACTGTCGGCGTAGAGCCGCAGGCCCGCCGGCCGGCCACTGGCCAGGCGCTCGCCATAGTCGGTGGGAACCTCGAGCACCAGACGGGCGCGATGAGTGGCGACCAGCTGCCTCGCCGCCGCCGCGTCGCCGGTCGCCGGTTCGACACTCACCCGCTGCGACTGCAGGTAGTGCACAAGATTCGGTGCCGAAGGCGCATTGATGGTCTGCAGTACGATGGTTTCATCCGCACCCACGCGGGTGCGATCCAACGACAGCTGCAGCATCAACGAGAAGAACACTGGCCCGAACAGGGGGCCGAGCAGCAGCGCCGTCATCACGGTGCGGCGATCACGCAGGTTCTCGCGAAACTCCTTGCCGAAGATGGTGAGCACCGCGCGCATCAGGCCGGCTCTCCACCGCCGGTCAGGGCCACGAAGGCATCCTCGAAACTCTGTGCGCCGGTGCGTTGGCGCAGCGCCTCAGGCGTGCCGGTGGCCACGACGGCGCCGGCGGCGATGACCACCGCGTCGTCGCAGAGCATGGCCACTTCCTGCATCACATGGCTGGAAAACACGATGCAATGGCCCAGGTCGCGCAGCCTTTGCAGCATGGTGCGCAGCTTGCGCACAGCCGGCACGTCGAGGCCGTTGGTGGGTTCATCGAGAATCAGGTTGCGCGGCGCATGCACCAGCGCGCGGGCCAGTGCCGTGCGGATCTTCTGTCCCTGGGAAAATCCCTTGGCGCGGCGGTTGGCGATCTCCTGCAGATCCAGCAGTTCGATCAGTTCGGCGGTGCGCGCGCGTGCTGCACGCATGTTCAGGCCGGCGAGCCGGCCGAAATATTCGATGTTCTCGTGCGCGGTCAGTGCCGGGTAGAGACCGGCATTGTGCGGCAGCACGCCGATGCGGCGCCGCACTTCGGGATTCGCCGCGCTCACCGTATCGCCGTCGACACAGGCGATGCCGGAATCGGCTGCCAGCGTGGCATAGAGAATCCTCAGCGTCGTGCTCTTGCCCGCGCCATTGGGACCCAGCAATCCGGTGATGCGGCCATCGGCGGCGCGGAAGCTCAGGGCCTGCAACGCCGTGATGCGGCCGAACTTCTTGTGCAGTTCGCGCGCTTCGATCATGGGCCGGGGCCGTTCATCGACAGGAAGAAGGGCGCAGGTATGGCATGCGCGAGGCAGGTGGTATCGGGTGACGGATTTGCGCCCGGATGGGCCGCGTCGAGGAAGGCGGCCATGATGCCGTCCATGCAGGGCTGCACCAGCTGACCATGTCCCTGGTCGGGCATTTTCAGATGCAATGCATAACGAAAGCCCAGCGCCGATTCATCGCCGAAACTGGCCGGCGTCACCGGATCGGCGGTGCCGGATAGCAGCAGCGCGGGCACATCGCTGTGCAGGGGTTGGTGGAAGTCGGCGTCGACCGGGCCACGCGGCCAGTCGGTGCACAGTGCCTGCAGCGCATCGACCTGCGCGTTGCCAAGAAATGTCGCTGCCACTTGTTCGCGTGGCATCTGGGCGGAAGCAAAGAACGGCACATCCTCGGCGCACACTACGGAGTTGTGCATGCCATAGGCGATCACCGCATCGTAGCCTGAGGCCTGCAGCAGGAATTGCGCGGCCAGCGGTGCGAACTGGCCCTGCCGGTTTGCCATGTGAAGAGCCAGCGGCAGCAGCGCGGCCTGCTCTGATGTGTAGGTCGCAAGCCGCAGCGCACCCGAAAGAACGCTGCTGGTGAAGGCGAGCTGGCGCGGCGCGCCGCTGCGCGGATCATTCAGCAAAACGTTGACCGATGCATGCGCCAGCTTGTCGCGCAACTGCCGGTAGTCGTCGGCGGGATCGCCGAAGCGCGCCTTGCAGGCCGCATCGTTGCGGCAGCGTTCGAACACCCGTTCCAGCGCCGCCTGCGCATCCAGTGGCGTGCTCGGTCCGAGAATCCGCGTCGGCGCCACGACGCCATCGAGAATCAGCGCCTGCGTCTGAGCCGGAAAGCGTCGCGCATAATGTTGTGCGACACGTGTTCCATAAGAACTGCCGTACAGACTGATGCGCGTGTAGCCCAACGCCTGTCGCACGGCATCCAGGTCGCGCACGGCCACGCTGGTGGTGTACTGCGCCAGGTCATGATCGGTAGCCAGCTGCGCACGGCAGGCGCGCATCACGCGCGCGGTTTCCTCCTCGCCGGCATCCCAGATCTGCTGCTCGTCGAACTGGCATAGCAGCGGATGCGAGCGGCCGGTGCCGCGCTGATCTACCAGGATGAGGTCGTGGTGACGCCGGATGCGTGCGAATACCGGTGACGCACTGGCGTAGAAGGTCGTGGCCGCGAGCCCTGGGCCACCGGCCACTATAAAGAGTGGTTCCGGCGAGGCCTGCCGGCTGAGCGCCGGGATGCGGGCCACGAACAGCTGCAACTGCCGACCGCGCGGCTGTGCGGGATTTTCCGGCACGGTGACATGACTGCAGCGGGCTTCCACCGACGCCAGCCCGGAAGGGTGGTCGAGCCGGCATGCACTCCAGACCGGGGCAGCTGCCTGGGTATCCCGTGTCGGGGCAGCGGCATCTGCGCCGGCCAGCGTCGCCACCAGGGCTGTGGCCAGGATGACTGCCCGGATCGGGCTGGTGAAGGGAAGTCTGCGCTGCGCCACAGGCGTGCACCATAGCACGCGGTAGGTCGGCCTCAAGTCAGGCCAGTACAATAGCGCCATGGGTATGGCCGGCCGATATGACGTAATCGTGGTGGGTGGTGGGCATGCCGGCGTCGAAGCCGCGCTGGCTGCAGCCCGTCGCGGCGCGCGCACGCTGCTGCTGACGCAGAACATCGAGACCGTGGGGGCGATGAGCTGCAATCCGGCCATCGGTGGCATCGGCAAGGGCCATCTGGTTCGCGAGATCGATGCCTTGGGTGGCGTGATGGCGCGTGCCGCCGATGCCGCAGGCATCCAGTTCCGCACGCTCAATGCCAGCAAGGGACCCGCTGTCAGAGCCACGCGTGCACAAGCGGACCGCCAGCTCTACAAACGCGCCATCCGTCACGCGGTGGAGTCGCAGCGCGGCCTCGATGTGTTCCAGCAGGAAGTGGCGGATGTGGAGCTCGAGGGCGATCGCATCGCTGCTGTGGTCACGGCCACCGGCATCCGTTTCGCCGCGCGCGCCGTGGTGCTGACTGCGGGCACATTCCTCGGTGGACGCATCCATGTGGGTCTGGAGAATTTCTCCGGTGGCCGCGCCGGCGATCCGCCCTCGCTGCGACTGGCAACGCGGCTGCGCGAGCTCGCGCCGCGCATCGGGCGACTGAAGACCGGCACGCCGCCTCGCATCGATGGCCGCAGCATCGACTATGCGCCGCTGCAGGAGCAGCCGGGTGACGAGCCGCGGCCGGTGTTTTCTTTTCTGGGGCGTCGCAGCGATCATCCGATGCAGGTGAGCTGCCATATCACCGCCACCAACGAACGCACGCATGACATCATCCGTGCCGCCACTGACCGCTCGCCTATGTTCACGGGCGTGATCGAGGGCGTTGGTCCGCGTTACTGTCCTTCGGTGGAAGACAAGGTGGTGCGTTTCGCGCAGCGTACTTCGCATCAGATCTTTCTCGAACCAGAAGGGCTGGAGACGCATGAGGTATATCCGAATGGCATCTCCACCAGCCTGCCCTTCGATGTGCAACAGGAGTTCGTGCACACCATTCCTGGCCTGGAACGGGCGCATCTCACGCGTCCCGGCTATGCGATCGAATACGACTATTTCGACGCGCGCGATCTGCAGCAGACGCTGGAGACGCGCGCCATTGGCGGGCTGTTCTTCGCCGGCCAGATCAACGGCACCACTGGCTATGAAGAGGCGGCGGCGCAGGGGCTGCTTGCCGGCATCAACGCCGCCGCATTGGCTTGTGAGCTCGCCACCTTCATTCCCGAGCGCGGCAATTCCTACCTGGGCGTGCTCATCGACGATCTGACCACTCAGGGCACGCGCGAGCCGTATCGCATGTTCACCAGCCGCGCCGAATACCGGCTGCTGCTGCGCGAAGACAATGCGGATGCGCGCCTCACGCCGCTGGGGCGGGAATTGCAGCTGGTGGATGATGAGCGCTGGCGCTTTTTCTGCGACAAGCGTGAGGCCGTGGAGCAGGAAGCCGTGCGGTTGAAAACGACCAGGCTGCAGGGCCACACGGCGATGGAACTGCTGCGGCGGCCGGAAATGAGCTACGAATCACTTGCAACGCAGATCGGTGCCGGGTTCGCCGGCATCGAGGATGAGCGCATCCTCGAGCAGGCCGTGACTGACCTTACCGTCAGGGCGCGCTATTCCGGCTACGTGGAACGCCAGCAGGTGGAGATCGAGCAACGGCGGGCGCACGAGACGGCGTCGTTGCCTGCGGATCTGGATTACGCCCGCGTGGGCGGTCTGTCGAACGAGGTGCGCCAGCGCTTGTCAGAAGTGAAGCCGCTGACGCTGGGTCAGGCGGCGCGCATACCCGGCGTGACGCCGGCGGCAGTCTCATTGTTGCTGGTGCATCTGAAGCGCGGACGACTGGTTTCCAACGGCTAGGCCCCAGGCCTGGCAACCCGAGGAGGCGTGATGGCTGACATGGACGATCCCGGCACTCAGAACACCAAGATGTGGCTGATCGCGGCGGGCCTGGTTGCAGTGATCGCGGCGGGTGCGGGCGCCTGGTGGTATCTGCATCGCACACCGAAGCCGGCGGCGCCAGAAGTGGTGGCAGACGCCGCGGAAACAGCAGCACCCCCAGCGGCCGAGGCACCGCCGGCGATCGAACATCCCATTGCGCCAGCCGCTGATGCCGCATCCGCACCGCCGCTGCCAGCTGTGGCAGACAGCGATCCTGCACTGACCGCCGCGCTGCAGGGTTTGATTGGCGCCGCGGCCGTGCAGACCTGGCTGGTGCCCGATCAGTTGGCACGGCGTTTTGTGGCCACGGTGGACAACCTGCCGCGCAATGCGTCACTGGAGAAGCGCCGCCCGCTGCAGGCGCCGACGGATTCTTTCATCGTGGACCGGACGACTGTTGACCAGTCCACAGGCACCGAACGCATCACCCTCAGTGCGCGCAATGCTGCACGCTATGACGCGGCCGTGGCGCTGTTCCAGAAGGCGGATACGAAACAGGTCGCGGAACTGTATCGCCGTTATTATCCCCTGCTGCAGCAGGCATATGAGGACCTGGGCTTCCCCGATCGCTATTTCAACGATCGCATGATCGCTGCCATCGACGACATGCTGCGCGCACCGGAAATCGACAAGCCGATAACGCTGACGCAGCCGAAAGTACTCTATCAGTACGAAGATCCGGCACTGGAGCAGCTATCATCGGGGCAGAAGCTGCTGGTACGCATGGGGCTGACCCATGAGCGCAATGTGAAAGCGAAGCTGCGCGAACTGCGCGCACTGATCGCCACGCCTCCAAAGAAGTAATCGATGCCCGGGGATAGGGAGAATTCATGAGCCTGCTGAACAACATCGGCTATCTGCCCATCATCATCCTGATCGCGATAATCATCGTCGCGGCCAAGGCACTGGTGACCGTGCCGCAGGGCTATGAATACACGCTGGAGAAGTTTGGCCGCTACAAGCGCACCATGGAACCCGGCCTGCATTTCATCATGCCGTTCTTCGAGGCCATCGGCCGCAAGATCAACATGATGGAGCAGGTGCTCGACGTGCCGCGCCAGGAAGTCATCTCCAAGGACAATGCCATGCTGGGCGTGGATGCCGTGGTGTTCTACCAGGTGCTCGATGCCGCCAAGGCCGCGTACGAAGTCGACAACTTGCGTCTGGCGGTCACCAACCTGACGATGACGAACATCCGCACGGTGGTCGGCGCCATGGATCTGGATGAAACATTGTCGAAGCGCGATGAGATCAACCACCGGCTGCTGCGCGTGGTGGATGAAGCCACCTCGCCCTGGGGCATCAAGGTCACGCGCATCGAGATCAAGGACATCCAGCCACCGCAGGACCTGATCGACTCCATGGCGCGGCAGATGAAGGCCGAGCGCGACAAGCGCGCCAATATCCTGGAGGCCGAAGGCTTCCGGCAGGCAGCCATCCTGAAGGCCGAGGGCGAGAAGCAGTCCGTGGTGCTGTCTGCGGAAGGTCGCAAGGAAGCCGCGTTCCGCGATGCCGAGGCGCGTGAGCGTTCCGCTGAGGCCGAGGCCCGCGCCACCGACATGGTGTCCAAGGCCATCGCCTCGGGCAATACCAATGCGCTGAACTATTTCGTGGCGCAGAAGTACGTGGAAGCGCTGAAGTCGTTCTCGACCTCGCCCAACCAGAAAGTCTTCTTCCTGCCCATGGAGGCCACCAGCCTGCTGGCTTCCATAGGCGGCATCGCCGAACTCACCAAGGATGCGATGCAGAAGCAGACCACCACATTGGCGAGGTAGCCCATGCTGGAATTCGCACAGTCTCTTCAGTGGTGGCACTGGTGGATCGCGGCTGCGGTGCTGGCCGCCGCAGAAACCTTTCTGCCGGGCGCCATCGCCATCTGGTTCGCCGCGGCGGCAGTGGTCGTGGGCGCTTTGCTGCTGCTGGTGCCCTCCATCCCCTGGCAGTTCCAGCTCGTGCTGTTCGGCGTACTGGGCATCGTGGCCATCGTTTTGTGGCGCCGCTACCGTTTCGCGGGAGAAAAGGATTCGGTGCAGTCCACCCTGAATCAGCGTGGCCAGCAGTATGTCGGTAACGAATACACGCTGGTTGAAGCCTTGAGCGGCGGCAGCGGCAAGATCCGCGTCGGCGACACAGTGTGGCTGGTGAATGGTGCCGATGCGCCGGTGGGCGCGCGCGTGCGCGTCGTGGGTGTGAATGGGGCAGTGCTGCGTGTGGAGCAATTAACAGCCTGAAAGCCATATGTTTCGCGCGGCCGGGAATGATTTTCGTTACGGCGTAGGGGAAACTCTTAACCTGCGCCGGATTGCGGTTTGTACTTAGACGACAAAAGCGCATCTGCCCGATAAAGCCACCAGGTGATCCAACCGGGAGTGGCCGGTGCAGTTGCCAGTGCAACGCGCTGCACAAGCGACATAACGTTCGAGTCTCCGTACCAACACTGAGAGATGAGCCTCACGCTTCAAGGTTGTTGATTCTCCGTTGCATTCGTAGTGTGAACTGCAGTACGCAAGCCGACGCGTCTTTGTCCGATAAATACGTCGTCAATCAACAACAGAGTGGTACGCGCATGGGATCCACTGATCCTCGCGCGGCGGAAGGACCCACCGGCGGACAATATCTGACGTTCAGGCTTGGTAGTGAAACCTATGGCCTGGACATCCTGCGAGTGAAGGAAATTCGCGGCTGGACACCGGTGACCGGTATCCCGCAGTCGCCTCCCCATGTGCTGGGGATGCTGAACCTGCGCGGCGCCATCGTACCCATCCTCGACCTCAGGCTGCGCTTCGCGCTGCCCAGTGCCGACTTCACGCCGACCACCGTGGTCATCGTGCTGTCGTGGCGCTCGGAAGAGGGCGGCGCCCGCGAGTGCGGCGTGGTGGTGGACAGTGTTTCCGATGTGGTGGATCTCGCTCAGGATGCGATCAAGCCGCCGCCGGCGTTGAGCGGTCACGCCAACTCACATTTCATCCAGGGACTGGCAAACGCTGAAAATGGCATGCTGATACTGCTGAACGTGGAGGATCTGGTCTCCCAGGATCTTCGCGTCAGCGCGCCGGCATCCCAGGCCGCCTGAGCGAGCCGTGCCCATGAAAAACCTCCTGCTTGGTGCAGCGTGGCTGCCCACCGTTCTGCTGCTTGCTGCCAATGCGGCGCCCTCCGTGGCCCGGTCACAGGACTGCGCCGCAGATGTGGCCTGTCCGGGCTTTGCGCTGTCGGCCGGCTATACGCTCGACTTCAAGCGCAACACCACCGGAGGCCTGGAACGCGGCAACGCGACTTCCGGGCTGCTGGAACTGGGCGCCGTGTGGACCACGGATACCCTGCTGCCTGGCGCGCTGGTCACCAGCACGGCCTCGCTGATCCACACCACCGGTGGGGCGATCAGCGGGCGTTACGTGGGCGATCTGCAGGGGCTCAACAACATCGAGGCGCCTGCCGCGCTGCGATTGTACGAGCTGTGGAGCGAGATCGAATTCGGCCGCGGCGGCAGTGTCTCCACGCGCATGGGGCTGCTGGATCTGAACGCCGAGTTCGATGCGCCGGTGACCTCAGCCTTCTTCATCGGTCCGCCATTTGGAATCGGCACCGACCTCGCGCAGACCGGTGAGAACGGACCCGCTGTTTTTCCCGTGACCTCGCTGGGCTTGCGTGTCGCCGGGAAGCTTGGCGCATCGCACTGGCGAATGGCGGCCTTCGACGGCGTGCCGGGGCGCGTCGATCACGAGAGCTTCGCCACCGTGGATGTCTCGCATCATGAGGGCGCATTGCTCATCAGCGAGATCGAAGCGGCGCCGGCCGGCTTCAACAAGCTGGCGATGGGTGCGTGGACCTACACTTCGCGCTTCACGGCCATCGACGCCAGCGCGAGCGGCGACGATGCGACGCGGCGCAATCGCGGCGCCTACACCATGGCCGACCTGCCGCTGGGCCAGATCGGGGCGGCGCGAGTCAATGGCGTGCTGCGCGCCGGCGTCGCAGCGGGGCGTGTGAACGCCATCGATCGCTTCCTGGGCGCGGCAGTGGTGATCAGTCATCTCTCCGGCCGTCCCGAGGATGCCGTGGGACTGGCGATCGCGCACGGGCGCACCAGTGACGCGTTCCAGCGCCAGCAGGACTTCGACGGCGCGACGCCACGCCGGTCCGAAACACAGGTCGAGCTCACCTGGCGCACACCGGCGCGGCCGTGGCTGGCCGTCGTGCCGTCGCTGCAGTGGGTGGCGCATCCCGGCGCCGACCACGCGCTGCGCAATGCCTTCATCGTCGGCATGCGCTTCGAACTGAGCCTGGATCACGACTGGCCGTCGCTGGTACGGCAAGCGGATTCCGCGCACGACGCATCACTGGCCATGAGCGCCCCCTAAAAGAATTCATCTCCGAGGTTTACGTCCATGTTCAGGAAACTTGCCGGTCTTTCCACCCGTACCAAGCTGACGGCGATTGTCGCCTCGCTGCTTTTACCGATGGCGATGCTGTTCTACTTCGACATCGCCGGTTCGCTGTCGACGATACACTCGGCCCGCAGCGAGGATCTGGGCAACGACTGGGAGCGTCCGCTGATCGATGTGGCGCGTGACCTGGTCGAGCACCGCGATCACGTGGCAGCTGTCGCGGCGGGCCACGACGGCGAGCTTGAGGAAATGAAAGAGCATCAGGGGCGCATCCACGCCTCGGTGAAGAAACTCGACGAGCTGGACAAGGACAATGTCGGCGGCCTGAGCAAGTCGGTGGAATGGGGCGCGCTGCGCGCAGCGGTGGTGGCGGCCGCGGATGTCGACGTGAAGGATGCCAACAGCCACGACTTGCACGAGACCGCGTTGATGGGCGCGCTTCTGGCGGTGAATCGCGTCGCGACGGTTTCCGGCCTGTCGCTGGATCCCGATGCGGCCGGCTTCGCGCTGATCGACGCCAACATCCTGCAGCTGCCCGTGGGCCTGCAGGCGCTGGCGCAGGGTCGGCGCAATTTCGACGCGCTGACCGCGGGCGACAACACGCCGAAGATGCGCGTGGCGCTGGGCGAGCAGATGGGCACGGCCAAGGCACTGCTGTCCGTGGTGTTCACCGATCTCACCGAGCATTACGCCAAGGCTGCGCCTGGTGACAAGGCGACCGTGCAGGCCGCCGAGGCCGCGCGGGATTCCTTCGAGGAACTGCTGCCGAAGATCCTGTCCGTGGGCCAGGGCGCACAGCTCTCCGCCGACCAGATCAAGCAGATCTCCGAGAAGACCGAAGACCTGACAGAAACCCTCGCCGATGTGCAGGACAAGGGCATGGCGACGCTGGAAGGCATCCTGAATGCGCGCGTCCGGGCCAAGCAGTCCGACCTGATCGTGCATGTGGGCGTCGTGCTGCTGTGCCTGGCGCTGGCTGTGGCCATTGCGCTGTGGGTGACGCGCTACCTGGGCTCGCAGGTGGCCAAGGCCAATGGCGTATTCACGCGGATGGCGCAGGGGGCTTTCGACAGTGAGATCGGCGAGCAGGCAGGGGATGAACTGGGCGTTCTGCTGCAGTCGCTGGACCGGATGCAGACCGACCTGCGCGCGCGCCTCGACGCCGAGCGCGTGGTGGCACAGACCAATTCGCGTATCCGCCAGTCGCTGGACGCCAGTTCTGCCAACGTGATGGTGGCTGATGAACAGAACAACCTCATCTACATGAACCACGCGGCGGAATCGCTGATGAGCGCGTCGCAGGATGATTTCCGCCGCACGCTGTCCGGCTTCGATGCCGGCAAGCTGATCGGTCGCAACATCGACACGCTGCAGGGCGTAGGTGGAGAACGCACTTCTTTTGCAACGCTGAACTCGACGCTCGACACCGAGCAGAAGTTCGGCAGCAGGACCATGCGCATCACCGCCAATCCCATCGTGGATGCTTCTGGAGCACGCCTGGGAACGGTGGTGGAATGGGCGGATCGCACGCTGGAACTGGCGGTGGAGTCCGAGGTGCAGCAGATCGTGGGCGAGGCCCTGCAGGGGAATCTCGAGCGCCGCATCGACATGAACGGCAAGACCGGCTTCTTCAAGCCGCTGTCGGCCGGCATCAATGAACTGGTGGCGAACATGGCCACGGTGGTCGAAGAAGTGCGCACCATCGTGAGTGCGGCCAACGACGGTGATCTGGCGCGCCGCGTGCACCTCGAAGGCCAGTCGGGACTGCTGGTGAAGATCGGCACCGGCGTGAACGATCTGGCGGCCAACATGGAAACCGTAGTGAACGAGGTGCAGTCCCTGGTCAACGCCGCCAATGACGGCGACCTGACCCGCCGCATCGAGACGCAGGGCAGGTCCGGTTTGTTGCTCAAGGTGGGCACCGGTATCAACCAGCTCGCCGGCAACATGTCCGACATCGTCTCGCAGGTGAAAGAGGCGGCCTCGGAAGTGAGCCGCGGCGCGGACGAGATGAGCCAGGGCAACACGAATCTTTCGCAGCGCACCGAAGAGCAGGCCTCTTCGCTGGAAGAAACCGCCTCGTCGATGGAAGAGATGACCAGCACCGTCAAGCAGAACGCCGACAATGCGGGCGAAGCCAATCAGCTCGCGGTGGCGGCGCGCGACCAGGCTGAAAAGGGCGGCGCGGTGGTGGCCAGGGCGGTCAGGGCCATGACCGACATCAACGAATCCTCGAAGAAGATCGCCGACATCATCGGTGTCATCGACGAGATCGCCTTCCAGACCAATCTGCTGGCGCTGAACGCGGCCGTGGAAGCTGCACGCGCGGGTGAGCAGGGCCGCGGCTTTGCCGTGGTGGCTTCCGAAGTGCGCAACCTGGCCAGTCGCTCGGCCACCGCCGCGAAGGAAATCAAATCGCTCATCCAGGACAGTGTCCGCAAGGTGGATGAGGGTTCCAGCCTGGTCACGCAGTCGGGTGCGACGCTGGAGCAGATCGTCGGCGCGGTGAAGAAGGTCACCGACATCGTGGCGGAGATCGCCGCGGCCAGCCAGGAGCAGTCCTCGGGCATCGAGCAGGTGAACAAGGCGGTGATGCAGCTCGATGAGCTGACGCAGCAGAATGCGGCACTGGTGGAAGAGGCCTCAGCGGCCAGCCAGTCCATGGCGGACCAGGCACGCGGCCTGAATCAGTCCATGCAGCGCTACAAAGTGAACGCCCTGGCTGTTGGCGCAGTGCCGCAAGCCCCTGCCGCGGCAGCTCCAGCTGCTCCGCGTGCGGCGCGATCCGCACCGCCGGTGGACCGCCGCAAGGAAAACCGGCCGTGGGTGGCGCGCAAGTCGCCGGCTGCGCGAGCGGGCAGTGCGGCTGCTGCACCCGTCGCGGCAGCATCGCAGCTCAGTGACGACGCCGTTTGGAAGGAATTCTGACAGGCGTACACTAGCCCCCGAAACGCGGCGTGAAGCCGCATCGGGGGCGCGATGTTGCTCAGCCAGCTGCTCGACGGCAAGGGACATGCGGTCTATTCCATAGCGCCCGGCGCATCGGTCATCGATGCCATACGCAGCATGGCGGACAATCATGTGGGCGCGCTGCTGGTGCTCGAGGGCCAGCAAATCGTCGGTATCGTGTCGGAGCGCGACTACGCGCGCAAGGTGATCCTGCTCGGCAGGTCATCCGCCACCACCGCCGTACGCGACATCATGTCGTCGCCAGTGTTCACCATCGGCGCGGAAGAGACGGTCGATGATGCGATGCGCCTGATGACCGAGAGACGCATCCGCCATCTGCCTGTGCTGCGTAGCGGCAAACTCATCGGCGTGCTCTCCATCGGTGATCTGGTGAAGTGCGTGATCGAAGACCAGATGCACACCATCGAGGACTTGCGCTCGTACATCCGCGGCTAAGATTGCTGCGGAAAAGCTTGCAAAATGACGCATCGCGGGTTTTCCCCTATATTCACCGCGCTGTGACGCACTTCGTGTGCCAGAGGGCCGCGCTGCCGTTCTTATGGAAGACGGCGCGCGGAGCCCAGCTCCCGCGACCGCCAAGTCGATGCTTATCACTGCTGAGCGGATCGTTGGAGGTCATCGTGTTATTTGCCAAATCAACCGCCAAGCAAAAGGAATTGCAGACACTGAAGGGCCAGGTTGCGGCCCTCAATCGTGTCCAGGCCATCATCGAATTCAATCTCGATGGCACCGTCATCGATGCCAACGAGAATTTCCTGAAGACCATGGGCTACACGCTAGAGGAAGTGCGCGGCAAGCATCACAGCATGTTCGTCGATCCGCAGTACCGCGCCTCCGATGAGTACCGGCGTTTCTGGGAAAAACTGGCCCGCGGCGAATTCGATGCCGGCCAGTACCCGCGTCTCGGCAAGGACGGGCGTGCCGTGTGGATCCAGGCCTCCTACAACCCCATCCTCGATGCCGACGGCAAACCGATGAAGGTGATGAAGTTCGCCACCGACATCACCTCTCAAAAGGTGCTGGAGGCCGAGGCGCAGGGCGTGATCCGCGCCATCGGCCGCGCCCAGGCCGTGATCGAATTCAATGTAGACGGCACCATCATCACCGCGAACGAGAATTTCCTGAAGACCATGGGCTACACGCTGGAGGAAGTGCGCGGCAAGCACCACAGCATGTTCGCCGATCCGCAGTATCGCGCCTCGGACGAATACCGGCGCTTCTGGGAAAAGCTGGGCCGCGGCGAATACGACTCAGGCCAGTACCTGCGCTTGGGCAAGGGTGGTCGCCAAGTGTGGATCCAGGCCTCCTACAATCCCATTCTAGACGCCAAAGGCAGGCCGGTGAAGGTGATGAAATTCGCCACCGACATCACCGCGCAGAAGCAGGAAGCGCGCATGAATGCGGCATTCAAGGGCGCGCTCGACAATGTGACGGCCCATGTAATGGTCGCCGACATGAACTGCGACATCATCTATCTGAATCAGTCGGCGCGCACGCTGATGGAAAAGGGCCAGGCTGATTTCCGCAAGGATCTGCCGCAGTTCGACGCGAGCAAACTGCTCGGGCGAAATATCGACACCTTCCACCGCAATCCGGCCCATCAGCGCAACCTGCTGTCCGGTCTCTCCAAGACTTTCAGCTCGCTGCTGAAGATCGGCGGCCGCACCATGCGCATCACCGCCAATCCCATGCGCATCGAGGGCGGCGAGCGACTCGGCACGGTGGTGGAATGGCACGACCTGACGCAGGAAGTGGCCACCGAGACCGAAGTGCAGCAGATGGTGGCGCAAGCCATCGAGGGCCACCTCGAAAATCGCATCGCGCTGGACGGCAAGCAGGGTTTCTTCCGCAACCTGTCCACCGGCATCAACGGCCTGGTGGACAACATGGCTGGCGTGGTGTCGCAGGTGAAGCAGGCCGCGGTGGAAGTCAGCCGCGCGGCGGATGAGATCAGCCAGGGCAATACCAATCTGTCCCAGCGCACCGAAGAGCAGGCCTCGTCACTGGAGGAAACTGCCTCGTCGATGGAACAGATGACCAGCACCATCAAGCAGAACGCCGACAACGCCGGTCAGGCCAATCAGCTGGCTGCTGCGGCGCGTGATCAGGCAGAGAAGGGCGGCGCCGTCGTAGCCAAGGCGGTGCGGGCCATGGCCGACATCAATGATGCATCGGGAAAGATCGCCGACATCATCACTGTCATCGACGAAATTGCCTTCCAGACCAACCTGCTGGCCCTGAACGCCGCGGTGGAAGCGGCTCGCGCCGGTGAGCAGGGCCGGGGCTTCGCGGTCGTGGCCTCCGAGGTGCGCAACCTCGCCGGCAGCTCGGCCAATGCGGCCAAGCAGATCAAGGCACTGATCCAGGACTCGGTACGCAAGGTGAACGAAGGTTCCGACCTGGTCGCACAGTCCGGCGCCACGCTCGAGCAGATCGTGGGCAGCGTGAAGAAGGTCTCCGACATCGTGGCGGAGATTGCCGCGGCCTCGGGCGAACAGTCGGCGGGCATCGAGCAGGTGAACAAGGCGGTGATGCAGCTGGATGAGCTGACGCAGCAGAACGCCGCGCTGGTGGAAGAGGCATCGGCGGCCAGCCAGGCGATGGCCGAGCAGGCCCGCGGCCTCAGCGATGCCATGCAGCGCTACCGCCTCGATGCCAGCGCCGGCGGCGAAGGCCGCCATGTGGCGGCGGGCTCAGCGCGGGAGGAAGTGCAGGCGGGTCGGCGCGCGATTCGCTGAAGCGCACAAAGCACCGTGCCACCGTCCCTCGCGGGCCGGTGGCACAGTGTGGAGAAGTCGCCCGCGTACGGGCGAAGGTCCGTTCTTTAACCCTTGGCCTTGAACGCACGCACTTCGCTGTTGAAGCGCGAAGCAATCTTCTCGAGTTCCGCCTGCGCGGACTCGACCTTGCCGGAGTTCTTCTCGCAGGACATGTATTCCTCCATGTCCTTCTTGTACGAATCAACTGCCTTCTTGGCGGCCATCATGTCATCCATGGCAGCGGACTTGCCGTCGGGAAGCGATGCCGGGGCGCTGGGCTTGTCGCAGGCAAACGCCGGCACGGCAAACGCAACCCACAGAACAGCAATCGAAACGGACTTCTTCATGATCTTTCTCCAGATTAAGTAAACCAGTCGGGCAACGGCGGAGCGCACGCGCCGCGGTGCCTGATGGCTGTATCGGCAAGATCGAGACTGGCTTGCGTGAAGCCGGTCACGCTTGTGGCAACAGTCGGCCACCGGCGTGCCACTGCGGTGCGCAAAGCCGCACGGCTGTGGTGCGACGGCATTGAACAAGATGTGACGTGCTTCCTGCGCCACGTCGCGCCGCCGCCGATAGCAACACAGTGACTGCCCGAAATCGCGGGTACTTTCTCCGCGATGGCAGAGGTGCGTCGATGAAGAACAACGAATCTCAGGCGGATATCGCCACAAGCGGTACACGCCAGGTGCTGACTTTTTCGCTGGGCAGGGAGGTCTACGGTGTAGACATCCTGCGGGTGAAGGAGATCCGGGGCTGGTCGCCGGTGACCCGCATTCCGCAGTCGCCACATTCCGTGCTCGGCGTGCTGAACCTGCGCGGCGCGATCGTGCCCATCATCGACCTGCGCGTTCGCTTCGCACTCGAGCAGGCCGAATTCACTGCGGTGACGGTGATCATCGTGCTGTCGCTGCGCACCGAGCAGGGCGTGCGCGAATGCGGCGTCGTGGTGGACAACGTCAAGGACGTGGTGGACATCGCGCCGGACAGCATCCGGCCGGCGCCCTCCATGAACGCCGGCAATGCCAGCGAATTCATCGAAGGCATCACCAGTTGCGACGAGCAGATGCTGATCCTGCTCAACGCCGATGACCTGGTGTCCAGGGAACTGTCACCCGCGCTCGCCGATCGCGCGGCCTGACGAAACAAGACTCGCAACACAGGAACATCAACGGGACTCGTATGCGCCTCAATCCGTTCAAGAACATCCGCCTGTCGACCCAGCTGTTCGCGCTGGTGGCCATCTCCTTCCTGATCGCCATGGGCCTGATCGCCTATGCGATGCAGCAGGTGCGCGCAACACAGGGAACACTCAAGCACACCATCGACAATCGCATGGTGTCCGGTCAGTCCATACAGGGTGTGGCCGATGCGCTGTCGATGTCCCTCGAGGGGTCGCAGAACGTCATCGAGAAGAAGCAGGAACCCAAGGAGGCGCACGCCCAGATCAAGGAGGCCGTGGACAAGGCGCACGAGGACTGGGACCGCTACTTCCTGTCGGAGATGATCCCGGATGAACAGAAGCTGGCGGACGAGACCACGCCGCTGCTCGACAAGGCCTACGGCGTCATCGACAAGATGCTGAAGAAGCTGGAGTCGGGTGACGTGGCAGATCTGGCCGCATGGCGCAATTCCACGCTGCGTCCGGCGCTGGTCGACGGTTCCAGCAACCTGAAGCAGCTGATCAGCATGCAGCTGAAGGCTGCCAACATGGATCTGGAGAAGGCCAAGGCCGACTACCAGAAAGCCCTGCGCAACAGCATCGCGCTGCTGGCCGGCGGCGTGCTGCTGGCCGTGGCGCTGGCCTGGTTCATCATCCGCGGCGCCATGCGCCGCCTCGGCGCGGATCCGGCCGAAGCCGGCGCGGTGGCGCGCCGTATCGCCAACGGCGATCTGCAGTTCGAGATGGTCGAGGGCAGGCACGACGCCGTCAGTCTGATGGGCGCGCTGCGGCAGATGAAGGATAGCCTGCTGCATTCCAAGATGGATTACGAGGGCCAGATCAACGCCATCGCCAAGGTGCAGGGAGTGATCGAGTGCACGCCCACCGGCGACATCATCAGCGCCAACGAGATCTTCCTGAAGCTGATGGGCTACAGCCTGGAAGACGTGAAGGGGCGCAATTACTCGATGTTCGTCCATCCGGACAACCGCTCCACCGCCAGCTATCAGTCGTTCTGGCCGGCCCTGCAGCGTGGCGAGAGCCGTCAGGGTGAATATCGCAAACAGGCGCGCGACGGTCGCGAGATCTGGGTGCAGGGCGTCTACAACCCCATCTTCGATGCCACCGGCAAGCCGTTCAAGATCGTGGCGTACCTCAATGATGTCACCAAGCAGCGTCAGGAAGCGCTGCTCAACGCGGCGTTCCGCGGCGCGCTCAACCAGCTCGACGCCAATGTCATGGTGGCCGACAACAACCTGAAGGTGATCTTCGTCAATCCCGCCGCGGCGCAGATGCTGTCGCGTGCGCAGGAAGCCTTCCGCAAGGATCTGCCGGGCTTCGATGCCAATGCCCTGCTGGGCATGAGCCTGGAATCGATGACCCGCGAGCCCACCGTGCTGCGCGGCGAGGTCGAGCGCCTGACCGATCCGGCCAGCCGCCAGGAAATCATCGGCGGGCGCACCATGAAGACCATCATGAGCCCGATGAAGGACGAGACCGGCCGCCGGCTCGGCACCGTGCTCGAGTGGTTCGACCGCACGCAGGAAGTGGCGACGGAAGCGGAGCTGCAGGAGGTGATCGGTGCGGTCACGGCCGGCAACCTCGACAACCGCATTTCGCTCGAAGGCAAGCGCAACTTCTTCCTTACCCTGTCCAGCGGCATCAACGAGCTGGTGGATGCCATCGGCAGCGTGGTCGAGGAAGTGCAGGCGCTGGTCGCTGCGGCCAACCAGGGCAACCTGACCAAGCGCATCGAGACCCAGGGCAAGCCGGGCCTGCTGGTGAAGATCGGATCCGGCATCAACGACCTGACCGAGAACATGGCGGCACTGGTGTCGCAGGTGAAATCGGCGGCTTCCGAAGTCAGCCGTGGTGCGGACGAGATCAGCCAGGGCAACGCGAACCTGTCGCAGCGCACCGAGGAGCAGGCCTCATCGCTGGAAGAGACGGCCTCTTCGATGGAAGAGATGACCAGCACGGTGAAGCAGAATGCCGACAATGCCGGCCAGGCCAGCCAGCTCGCCGTCGCGGCGCGCGATCAGGCCGAGAAGGGCGGCGCGGTGGTGGCCAAGGCCGTCAAGGCCATGTCCGACATCAACGATGCGTCGAAGAAGATCGCCGACATCATCGGGGTGATCGACGAGATCGCCTTCCAGACCAACCTGCTGGCGCTGAACGCCGCGGTGGAAGCGGCGCGTGCCGGTGAGCAGGGCCGCGGCTTCGCCGTGGTGGCCTCCGAGGTGCGCAACCTCGCGGGCCGCTCGGCCACCGCCGCGAAGGAGATCAAGGCGCTGATCCAGGATTCGGTACGCAAGGTCGACGAGGGCTCGAACCTGGTGACACAGTCCGGCTCGACGCTGGAGCAGATCGTCAGCAGCGTGAAGAAGGTGACCGACATCGTCGCCGAGATCGCCGCGGCTTCGAACGAGCAATCCGCCGGCATCGAGCAGGTCAACAAGGCCGTGATGCAGCTGGACGAACTGACGCAGCAGAATGCGGCACTCGTGGAAGAGGCGTCCGCCGCCAGCCAGGCCATGGCCGAACAGGCGCGCGGTCTGAACGATTCCATGCAGCGGTATCGGGTGAACGACTCTGCCGGCGCCGACACATCGCGCGCAACGGCACTTGCCGAACGCCGCAAGGTCAGTCGCCCATGGACAGCCGCCAAAGCGCCCGCGGCGGCGCCAGTGGCGAAAAAAGTCGCCAATGGCGGTGTCGAAGGCGCCGACGACTCACTCTGGAAGGAATTTTAAGGACACGTCATGGCACGAATACTTGCAGTAGATGACTCGCCGTCGATGCGCCAGATGGTTCATCTGACGCTCCAGTCGGCAGGGCATGACGTGGTCAGCGCCATCGACGGTGTCGACGGCTTGAGCAAGGCATGCGTGGGCGCGCCGGTCGATCTGGTGATCACCGACGTCAACATGCCCAACATGGATGGTCTTACGCTGGTGAAGGAACTGCGGCGCCTGCCGCAGTACCGCGGCGTGCCGCTGCTGGTGCTCACCACTGAATCGAGCGCCGAGAAGAAACAGGAAGGACGCGCTGCCGGAGCCACCGGCTGGATCGTGAAGCCCTTCGATCCGGAACGACTGCTGGCGACGGTAGACAAGGTCCTCAGTTGAGGAGGGCGCAGGCGTCGGCTTCGGATGGCGACGCAACTGCCGCAAGGAAAAGGTCATGACATCTCCCGCGGACGTCCGTCAGCGTGAGTTCGTCTTCACTCAGGCGGATTTCGAGTCGCTGCGCGCGCTGGTCAAGGAGCAGTGCGGCATCACGCTGTCCGACTCCAAGCGCGAGCTGGTGTATGGCCGGCTGTCGCGCCGGCTGCGCGCGCTGGGCATCGGCGCCTTCGCCGACTACCGGCGGCTGCTCGCTTCCCGGGAAGGTCAGGCCGAGACCATCGAATTCATCAACGCCGTCACCACCAACCTGACGTCGTTCTTCCGCGAGCCGCATCATTTCGACTTTCTGCGCGACACCTACCTGCGCGCACGTGCGGCGGACGCGCGTGGATCGCGCCGCATGCGCATCTGGTGCTGTGCCGCCTCAACCGGCGAGGAGCCCTATTCCATCGCCATGAGCGTGGCCGAGGCCATTCCCGACTGGCAGCGCTGGGATATCAAGATTCTGGCCACCGACCTGGACACCCAGGTGCTGAAGACCTGCGTGGCCGGTGTATATCGCGAGGACCGCGTCAGCGGCATGCCACGCGCGCGCGTCGAGCGCTTCTTCGATGTCAGTGGGCCTGCCGGCGACCGGCAGTTCCGTGTCAAGCGGGAGGTCGCCTCGATGATCTCCTTCCGGCAGCTGAACCTGATGCACGCACTGCCGATGAAAGGGCCGCTGGACGTGATCTTCTGCCGCAATGTCATCATCTATTTCGACAAGGAGACACAGCGCGCGCTGTTCGCACGCATGGCCCCGTTGCAACGCCCGGGTGATGTGCTGTGTCTCGGTCACTCCGAGAGCCTGTTGCAGGTATCGGATGCATGGACGCTGATGGGTAAGACCATCTACAAGAGGAATGCGCCATGCTGAAGTCCCTCAACGCGACTGCCACCCACGCGCGGCCGCCGCCGCTGTCGGGTTTCGAGGACATCGCCCGCAACTGGGACAACAGCGTGGGCGCCTGGTCGGCCAAGATCCTGCCGGGCGAGTTCTACATCACCCGCGCCGATGAGGCCATCACCACGGTGCTGGGCTCGTGCATCTCCGCCTGCATACGCGATCCGGCGATCAATGTCGGCGGCATGAACCATTTCATGCTGCCCGAGGACACTACCCGGGGCAAGAGCAGCTGGCTGGAAAACGATGCGGGCCTCGCCACGCGTTACGGCTCGTTCGCCATGGAAAGCCTGATCAACGGCATCCTCAAACTTGGCGCGCGACGCGAACGACTCGAGGTGAAGCTGTTCGGCGGCGGGCACATCCTGAATGTGGGCATGGATGTGGGCGACCGCAATATCGACTTCGCGCGCCATTGGCTGAAGGTGGAAGGCTACAAGGTGGTGGCTGAAGACGTCGGCCAGACCACGCCGCGTCGCGTGGTCTATTTTCCCGGCACCGGCAAGGTGCGCGTGAAGCATCTGCGTTCGCTCGACAGCCGCGAGATCGCGCAGCGCGAGCAGCAGTACCTGCGCAAGACCGCGAAGCCTGCCGCCGGCGAAATCGAGTTGTTCTGAGTCACCATGAACAGCGCCACGACAAACCGGAAGATCCGCGTGCTGATCGTCGACGATTCGGCACTGGTGCGAAAGCTGCTGACCGACATCCTGAGCACTGCCCGGGATATCGAAGTGGTCGGCGCTGCGCCCGATGCCTACTCCGCGCGCGAGAAGATCAAGTCCCTGAATCCCGATGTGCTGACGCTGGATGTGGAGATGCCGCGCATGGACGGCATCACCTTCCTGCGCAATCTGATGCGCCTGCGGCCCATGCCGGTGGTGATGGTTTCGTCGCTGACGGATGCCGGCGCCGAAGTCACGCTCGATGCGCTGTCCATCGGTGCGGTGGACTATCTGTCGAAGCCCAAGGTCGATCTGGCCGCGACGCTCGCCGACTACCGCGAAGAGCTGCTCGAGAAGATCCGCGCCGCGGCGCGTGCCCGCGTGCGTCCCTACGAGCCGAGGGTCGATCGCTCGGCCGCCGCCGCCATCGCCACCACGCGGAATCTCTCCGCCGATGCCGTGCTGCAGAAGACCGCACCGGTGAAGTTCCGTACCACCGACCGGCTGATTGCCGTCGGCGCGTCGACGGGCGGCACCGAAGCCATCAAGGAATTCCTGATGGGCATGCCGCCGGATGCCCCCGGCATCGTCATCGCACAGCATATTCCCAAGGCGTTCAGCACCCCGTTTGCCGAACGCATGGACCGCACCTGTCCCATGAACGTGTTCGAAGCGCAGGACGGCCAGCAGATCATGCCCGGCCACGCCTACATCGCGCCCGGTGACCGGCACCTGATCATCGTGCGCAGCGGTGCGCGCTGGATCTGCCGACTCGACGACGGGCCGCCGGTGAACCGCCACAAGCCTTCGGTGGATGTGCTGTTCCGTTCCGTGGCGCAGGAGGCCGGTTACAACGCCATCGGCGTGCTGCTCACCGGCATGGGCAAGGACGGCGCGCAGGGTCTGCTGGAAATGCGCCAGGCGGGCAGCCCGACCATTGCGCAGGACGAAGCTACCAGCGTGGTCTGGGGCATGCCGGGCGAAGCCGTCGCCATCGGCGCCGCCGCCGAGGAATTGCCGCTGCAGCGCATTTCCGCCCGCGTGCTGGAGCTGGCCAGTGAGATGGACATCACACGCCACGCCGGCAGGACCGCCACATGACGGAAAACCGGCGCCATTGTGTGAGCCGCATCACAGGCCAAAGTAGGCACGGCTTTTGCTGAATGTATGGCAACCATGGCTACAGAACTCCAATCCACGCGCAGTGCCGCGATGCTCCTCCTTGCCCTTGGGGAGTCGGAAGCGGCCACCATACTGAAGCATCTCGATGCGAAGGTTGTGCAGCGGCTCGGCAGCGCGATGGCGCAGCTGAGACAGGCCTCGCGCGAAGAGGTAACCGAAGTGGTCGGTGGCTTCGTGAACACAATGGAAGGCCAGGCCGACATCAAGATCGGTTCGGATGAGTACATCCGCAAGGTGCTGACCGAGGCACTGGGCAACGAGAAGGCCAACGGCATCATCGACCGCATCCTCGTGGGTCGCAAGAGCAACGGCCTGGATGTACTGAAGTGGATGGATCCGCGGGCCATCGCCGAAGTGGTGCGCCTGGAACATCCGCAGATTCTGGCGATCGTGATTGCA
Source organism: Steroidobacteraceae bacterium (assembly GCA_035571575.1). Lineage (GTDB taxonomy): Bacteria > Pseudomonadota > Gammaproteobacteria > Steroidobacterales > Steroidobacteraceae > ZC4RG30. Next base: position 24,860 of record DATNCK010000143.1, read on the forward strand.
TACCTCGATCCTGACATGTCGGCCAAGGTGCTCTCCGAGCTGCCGGCCTGGCTGCAATCCGAAGTGCTGCTGCGCATTGCACAGCTCGAGGGCGTGCATCCGGCCGCGCTGGCCAAGCTCGACGAGACCATCGAGAAGCAGATCGTGGGCAAGGGCGCCAGCGTCTCCGCCAACCTGGGCGGCGCGAAGTCCGCAGCCAGCATCCTGAACTTCATGCCCGCCGCCGCGCTCGAAGAGCTGCGCAAGGTGGATGAGGCCACCGCGCAGAAGCTGCAGGACCTGATGTTCGTCTTCGAGGACATGCTGAAGGTGGATGACAAGGGCATCCAGTCGGTATTGCGCGAAGTGGACTCCACGCGCCTGGTCGTGGCGCTCAAGGGCGCCGACCCGAACATGGTGCAGCACTTCCTCAAGAACATGTCGCAGCGCGCCGCGGAGATGCTCAAGGACGATCTGGAGAGCCGCGGCCCGGTGAGGCTTTCGGAGGTGGAGGCGGCGCAGAAGGAAATCCTGTCCATCACCCGCAAGCTCGCGGACGCCGGCTCCATCGCGCTCGGCTCGGGCGGTGAGGCGTACGTATGAGCGATGTGCTGAATCAGGACGAAATCGACGCGCTGCTGCACGGCGTGGATTCCGGCGCGGTGGATACCGCGCCGGAGCAGGCCGAGCCCGGCGTGGCTCGCAACTACGACTTCAGCACGCAGACCCGCATCATCCGCGGGCGCATGCCCACGCTGGAGATGATCAATGAGCGCTTCGCGCGACTGATGCGGCTGTCGCTGTTCAGCCTGCTGCGCCGTTCACCCGAAATCTCCGTGATCGGAATCTCCACACCCAAGTATTCGGAATACGTTCCCGGCCTGTCGGTGCCGACCAGCCTGAACCTGATCCGCTTCCAGCCGCTGTCCGGCACCAGCCTGATGATCTTCGAGGCGAAGCTGGTGTTCGCGCTCATCGACTGCTACTTCGGCGGCAGCGGCCGCTACGCCAAGATCGAAGGTCGCGATTTCACCGGCACTGAAACCCAGATGATCGAGATGCTGATGGAGCTGGTCACCCAGGCCACGGTCGAGGCCTGGGATCCGGTGATGCGGGCACAAGTGGAGTTCATCAACCGCGAGATGAACCCCAATCTCGCCAACATCGTCAGCCCCACTGAAATCGTCGTCGTCAGCCGGTTCCGCGTCGAAGTGGACGGCGCCGGTGGCGAAATCCACATCACCTTCCCGTATTCCACGCTCGAGCCGCTCAAGGACACATTGCGTGCCGGCATGCAGAGCGATCGTGCCAGCCGTGAGGAGCGCTGGTCGCAGATCATGCGCAATGAACTGGAGGACTCGGAGGTCGAGCTGACCGCCGGGCTCGGCCAGGCTCGCATCACGCTGGGCTCGCTGCTGGACATGCGCGCCGGGGATGTGTTGCCCATCGAATTCGACGGCCGCGCCACGGTGATGGCTGACGGCATACCGCTGTTCCGCGGCGAACTAGGCCAGCAGCGCGGCAAGCAGGTCGTGCGCGTCGGTCAGCTCATGCTGCGCAAGAACGGCAACGCACTGGATGCCTTTGCAAGGAAGACCGCATGAGCGCCGTACCAGCACCCAATTCCGACATGATTCTCGACGTCAACGTGCGCCTGTCGCTGGAGATCGGTCGCACGCAGCTGCCGATCCGCGAACTGCTGAAGCTCGCACCCGGCTCGGTGGTGCAGCTGCAGCGCCCCGCGGGCGATCCGCTGGACGTGCTGGTCAACGGCCGGCTGGTGGCACATGGCGAAGTGGTCATGGTCAACGATCGTTATGGAGTCCGTTTCACCGAGGCAGTAGGTGGCGTCGAGCGACGCTGAACCATAAGGACATCTGGAGCACCCTGGTAT
>DATNCK010000144.1:0-3943 GCA_035571575.1 Steroidobacteraceae bacterium
GAGCTGACTGCTGCGCGCCCGTGAGGCGAAATACGCATCGCTGTCGGCTGCCGCCGCACGCCGCACGACACCTTCGATCCGCACCTGCCGATGCTGGTGGTCCCAGTGCATCACCAGTGCAGCACGTGGATTGGCGGCCAACTCCAGGCCCTTGCGCGAGTCATAGTTGGTGACGAATCGCACGGTGCCAGCCTTTGCATCGATTTCCTTGGCCAGCACCACACGCGCCGCGGGTCGGCCCTGGTCGTCGCAGGTGGCCAGCACCATGGCGTTGGGATTGGGCTGCTGACCGCTGCGCTGCGCCTCGGCCAGCCATTCAGCCACCACGGGCATGGGCTCGGCCGGCAGCGTCTCGGGCAGGGATTCATCAGGTACCATGCGGAAAGTTTACCTGCACTTTTGACCCGGGAAGGCCATGACTCTCGACGAACTGCGCCAGCAGCTGAACCAGCTGGATGGCGAACTGCTCGCGCTCATTGCGAAACGCCAGGCGATCAGCCGCGAAGTCGCGGCGGCGAAGCGCGCCACGGGCTATCCCACGCGCGATTACCAACGCGAGCGCGAAGTCATTCTCGGTGTGCGTGCGCAGGCCGAAAAACTGGGCCTGCCACCGGCGCTGGCCGAACAGGTGCTGCGACTGCTGATCCGCTCCTCGCTGACCACGCAGGAGCAGGTCAGTGTGGCCGCGCGGGGTTCGGGCAGTGGGCGGCGTGCACTGGTCATCGGCGGTGCCGGCAAGATGGGCGCCTGGTTCGTGCAGTTCCTCGTGTCGCAGGGATTTTCAGTGCAGGTGGCCGATCCCGCCGGCGCCGCGCCTGGCATTGCGGTCATTGACGACTGGCGCAAGCTGCCAGACCTGAATGCCTTCGACTTCATCGTCGTTGCGACACCGCTCGGTGTCAGCGGCGCCATCCTCAACGAGCTGGCGCTGCGTCGTCCCACTGGCGTGGTATTCGATCTGGGTTCGCTCAAGTCGCCATTGCGCGGTGGCCTGAACGCGCTGAAAGCTGCAGGTGTGAAAGTCACCTCGCTGCATCCGATGTTCGGTCCCAGCACCGAGCTGTTGTCCAATCGCCATGTGATCTTCATCGACATGGGTTCGGCCGAGGCGCTGGCCGCCGCGCGTGCGCTGTTCGCGCCCACCATGGTCGAGCAGGTGGTGATGGGCTTGGAAGACCACGACCGGCTGATTGCCTATGTACTGGGTCTGTCGCATGCGCTGAACATCGCCTTCTTCACCGCGCTGGCCGAAAGCGGCGAGGCCGCACCAAGGCTGGCGCAGCTGTCCAGCACCACCTTTGACGCACAGCTGGATGTGGCGGCCAATGTGGCCGAAGAAAGTCCGGAGTTGTACTTCGAAATCCAGGCCCTGAACGACTACGGTTCAGAGTCCCTGCACGCACTGGGCGCGGCAGTGGAGCGGCTGCGCACGGCCGTACTGACCCGCGATTTCGCCACCTTCCGGGGTCTCATGGAACAGGGGCTGTCGTATCTCAAGGACCGGCGCGAGCAGGTGGCCCGCAGGGCCTGAAATCGGGCCTGAAACGGGGCTGAAAGCCGCTCGAAGCCGGCGCCGCCGGCAGCGACTGCGCCGGATGGTGTCGCTGCGACGCAGCGCCTTGCTGCGGGCCTTGCGCACCGGTAAAACATACCCATGAGCGATGTCATTGATCGCGATGGATTCCGCGCCAATGTGGGCATTGTGCTGATGGGCGCGGACGGCAAGCTGTTCCTGGGTCGGCGCACTGGCGGCAAGGGCTGGCAGTTTCCACAGGGAGGAATGCGCCGCGGCGAATCCGCGGAGGAATCCCTGTTCCGTGAGCTGCACGAAGAGGTGGGGCTGAAGCCCGCGGATGTGGAACTGCTCGGCTCCACGAACCGCTGGCTGCGTTACCGCCTGCCGGCGCGCTACGTGCGACGTGAGCAGCGCCCGGTGTGTTTCGGACAGAAGCAACGCTGGTTCCTGCTGCGCCTGGCGACCGACGAGGCGGGAATCCGCTTCGATGCCACCGGCGAGCCGGAATTCGATCGCTGGCGCTGGGTGGACTACTGGCAGCCGGTAAAGGAAGTCATCTACTTCAAGCGGCCGGTGTATGTGCGCGCCTTGCACGAGCTGGCACCGCTGGCGCGGCCCGAAGGGCTGCCACCGTACCCGGCCTGGTGGGCGCGCCAGACGCGCCAGCGCAGTGGCGCGGCCAAGCCGCCGCGACTTGCCGCCGCGAGCAGCTGAAGGTGCGCAGGTGAGCACTCAGCGCCTGGTGGTACGCAGCTATGCGCCGCTGCGGCGCGCGTTGCTGCTGGGCGGTGGCTTCGCCGTGATCGTGATGGGCATGTATGTGGCTTTTGAGTGGGGCCGCAGCAATGCCGGCTTCGATGCACGCAGTGCGCGCGCGGACCAGGGCGAGTTGCATGACCGTCTGCGCGAGCTGGAGAGCGAGAACCGACGCCAGCGCCTGCAGCTGGCTGCGGGTGAAACCCAGCGCGTGGGCCAGGCGCGCGAGCGCGAAGAACTGGCGCGCACCATCGGCGACCTGCAGGCCGAAGTGGCCAGCCTGAGCCGCAATCTGGCTTTCTATCGCGGCGTGGTGGGCGAGTCCGCCAGCGCCGATATCGTGCGCGTGCAGCAGTTCCGCATCACGCGCGGCGCCACCGCCAACGACTACGTATTGCACCTGGTGCTGGGGCGGCCGCTGCGACCCGAAGACGCTGTCAACGGCAAGGCCCGTGTGAGCATCGAAGGCACCAGCGGAGCTGCGGCCGTGAGCCTGGATCTGGCGCAGGTGGGCAATGTGCCAGGTGGTGAGCTGTCGTTCAGCTACCGCTATCTGCAGACCCTGGACCAGGCCATCAAGCTGCCCGCCGGCTTTGCCGCGGCGCGCGTCAACGTGGAGCTGGCGCCCGCGCGCAAGGGCGTGAACCCGGTGCGCGAAACCTTCCTGTGGACTGTGGAGAATGGCTGAAGCATGTTCAAACGTGAAGCCAAGGAAGATCTGCCCATCGAGACCCTGATCAGCGCGTCCACGCGCATCCAGGGTGATGTGTCGTTCAGCGGCGGCCTGCATCTGGAAGGCAAGGTCAGCGGCAGTGTCAGGGCAACGCCGGATGCCCCCTCGCGGCTGGTGGCCAGCGCGACGGCCCTGATCGAAGGCTCGGTGGAGGCCCAGATCGTGGAACTGCACGGCACCGTGCGGGGCGACATCATCGCCGCGCGCCGCGCCACGCTGGGCGCAACCGCCTGTATCGAGGGCAACCTGCATTACGGGGCCATTGAAATGTCGGCCGGCGCCCGGATTAACGGTAAACTCGTGAAGTTATGAGCGAAGAACCCATTCTGTTCACCGACGCCGCCGCCACCAAGGTGGGCGAGCTGATCCGCGACGAGGGCAACCCGGCGCTGATGCTGCGTGTCTATGTGCAGGGCGGCGGCTGCTCGGGCATGCAGTATGGCTTCGAGTTCGACGAGAAGGTGCAGGACGGCGACACGCAGGTCGAGCGCCTGGGCGTCAAACTGCTGGTCGACCCGATGAGCTTCCAGTACCTGAGCGGCGCCGAAATCGACTACCGCGAAGGTCTCGAGGGTGCGCAGTTCGTGATCCGCAATCCCAATGCCACGACCACCTGTGGCTGTGGTTCCTCTTTCGCCGCGGCCTGAAGACAGGCCTTCCAGGCAATGAGCCGGCGTTCGCGCGTGCCAGATGTGCTGGCAGCAGTCGATCTGGGCTCCAACAGTTTTCACATGGTCGTCGCCCGTTACAACAACGGGCAGCTGGTGGTCATCGACCGCCTGCGCGAGATGGTGCAGCTCGCATCGGGCCTCGATGACGAAGGCCGTCTCGACAAGGAAGTAGCCGCCCGTGCGCTGGCCTGTCTGAAGCGCTTCGGTCAGCGATTGGCCGATGTGCACGCCGCCGGCGTGCGCGTCGTGGGCACGAGCGCATTGCGA
>DATNCK010000145.1:0-3102 GCA_035571575.1 Steroidobacteraceae bacterium
CATGACACTGACCGCAACCGGCGGAGGCAAACAGCTGCTGCGCATGCGGTTTGTCGGCGGCCACCGGAATGAGCCAGCGACCGGGCTCGGCAGGCTTGGGCAGGCTCGCGAAATACGCGGCCAGCGTGGCAATCTCCGCATCGCTGATATGCGGCTCGGGAAAGGCAGGCATCACGCCCCAGGGCTTGCGCACCGCCTGCTGGAATTGCGCCAGCGACAAACCGCGTCCGGCCAGGTCCGGGCCAAAACCCCCTTCACCGTTTATTCCATGGCATTGCTTGCAGAACAGGCTGCCGCTCTCCCACAACGCTTTTCCCGCAGCCATGCCGGTGGTTTGTGCGAGCGATACCGCGGGTCTCAGCAGAACCAGCACCAGTGAAAACAGCAGTGGTGCGACGCTGTTCTTCTTCATGAGATCCCCCTGTGAAGCGGACTGCGGATGCGGCTGCAGATGCTGACAGCGCGCTGACAGAAGCGTTCCGCGCTGCGTGCATGGTGCCAATCCCAAGCCTATGAGTAACAACACCATTCTGTTCGGTGCTTCGGTGTCCGAAGGCTTTTGGGGCTATTTTCAAGGGCGGATATCCGATATCCCGAAGCCGATCCGCATCGCGGCCCTTATACTTGCCGATACGAGCAAATGACGGGGGTTGGGGGATTTCTATGTCACATCAAATCATGCGGTCGGCCATTGTCACGGCGACCTTTGTCGGCCTTGCTGCACCTGCGCTGGCGCACCACAGTTTCGGCGAGTTCCAGATGAACGTGCCGCTGGAGATGTCCGGCACGCTCACCAAGATGAACCTGGTGAACCCGCACTCCTACATGGAGATCGACACGGTCGGCGCGGACGGCAAGAAAATGCACATGCGCTGCGAGATGCGCGCTGCCACGCTGATCAAGCGTTCCGGCTGGTCCATCGAGATGTTCAAAGTGGGCTCGCATGTGGAGATCGACGGGCATCCGCATCGTCTCGATCCGCACGCCTGCTACATCGAGAACTTCAAGATCGGCGATGCGCCGAAGATGAATCGCAACGACCAGATCGAAACCAAGGCGATCGACACCTCGAAGCGCCCGTTGAAGCTGCCCGATGGCCAGCCGAACATCAGCGGCGACTGGGCCGTGGAGCAGCTGGTGCTCACCGTGCCGCCCAGCGGCGGCAACGGCTCGATGATCCCGCGGAGCATGTCGAAGGACTTCGCCGCCGGCAAGATCACGCTGCAGCAGGTGCAGGCCACGCAGCCGCCGCGGGTCAGGCCCGTGTATACGGCCGAAGGCGAGAAAGCATCCAAGAGCTTCAGCAACCGCGATCCGAAAGACAATCCATGGTTCAACTGCAAGCCCACGAGCTTCATCCGTGACTGGACCGCGGACTGGCCGATCAACCGCTTCCAGCAGAAGACTGTGGGTGGCGAGAAGGTCATCGACATCACCTACGGTCTCTACAACTTCGATCGCCGCATCCATATCGACATGCCGAAGCATCCGGACAAGATCAAGCCGAGCTACGCCGGCCACTCGATCGGTCACTGGGAAGGCAACACGCTGGTGGTCGACACCATCGGCTTCGAGCCGGGCGTGCTGTCGCCGCCCACGCGCAGCAGCGCGCAGATGCGCATCGTCGAGCGCTTCACCCTCGATCCGCAGAAGTTCTCGCTGCGGCGCGATTATTCGGTGACCGATCCGGTGTACCTGGCGGCTCCGTACGAGAGCTACGACGTCATGTATCTCTCCGACGTGCCGTTCTCGAAGCAGCCCTGCAAGGACATGACGCCGGAGTTCCAGCAGAAGAAGTAGTTCTGCTGCTGCAGCGCCGCCGGAGTCAACGCTCCGGCGGTGCGGCCACTTCCCATCCGCCGCCCAGCGCCTTGTAAAGCGCAATCAGCGACGTCGCCACCTTGGTCTGACTCGCCGCCCTGAGATTCTCGGCATCGAGTGAGGTGCGATAGGCGTCGAGTGCGGTGAGGAAATCCGTTACACCGCCCTCGAATCGCTGCGTGGCCAGGTCCGCAGCCTGAACGCTGGCTTTTGCCGCGAGTTCCAGGTGGGCGAGGCGGCGCCGCTCGCGACTGAAGTCCGACAGCGCATTCTCCGTTTCTTCCAGCGCCAGCAGCACGGTCTGCTGATAATCCGCCAGTTGCGCGTCGCGGTTGAAGCCTGCGGCCCTGATCTGCTGGCTGACATGTCCGAAGTCGAGAATCGCCCAGCTCAATGAGGGGCCGAAACTGCGGGTGTCATTTCCCGCGTCCCCCAGCGCATCGAAGCTGCCGGCGCTCAGGCCAATGTTGCCATTCAGTGTGATGCGCGGGAACAGGTCGCCGACCGCCACGCCTATGCGCGCAGAACTGGCGGCCAGCTGGCGCTCTGCAACGCGGATGTCCGGGCGACGGCGCAGCAGCTCTGCGGGTTGGCCGATGATGAGCTTCGCCGGCAATGCCGGCATTGCAGACTGCACCGCGAGCCGTTGGCTCAGCTGTCCGGGTTGCTTGCCGGTCAGTACTTCGATGCGGTGCATCGCGCGGGCCACGTCGGCCCCCAGCGGTGGCACCAGTGCCAGCGTGGTCTCCACCTGCGCCTGGGCACGAGCCGTGTCGAGCAGCGTGCCACTGCCGGCATCCAGCCGCGAGTTCACGAGCTTCAGTGCGCTGGTCTGTACCTCGGCATTGCGTTCGGCCACCCCGAGTTGATCCTGTGCACCGCGCAACTCGAAATAGTTGCGTGCGATCTCCGCAATGACGCTGAGCACCACATCGTTGCGCGATGCCTCGGCCGCCTCGGCAGAGGCGCGGGCCGACTGGTTCAGTCTGCGCACACGACCGAACAGATCCAGCTCCCAGGTGGCATCGAAGCCCGCGTCGTAAAGATCGTAGTTGCGCACGACGGGCGTACCAGGCGGCACGCCGCCGCGGCTCTGGCGCAGGTCCCGGTAGTTCGCGGAGGCGCCCACCTTCGGCAGGAAGTCGAAGAACTGCTCGCGTCGCGACGCGCGCGCTGCTTTCAAGCGGGCATTCGCGGCCTCGATGCTGTAGTTGGCGGCGATGCCCTGATCGATGAGCTCATCGAGCAGCGGATCGTTGAACTGGTGCCACCAGGCCGAAT
>DATNCK010000146.1:0-23563 GCA_035571575.1 Steroidobacteraceae bacterium
GATAGCGCGGGTTGTTTTCCAGGAAGTCCTGGTGATAGTCCTCGGCCGCGTAGAACTTCTTCCCAGGCTCGATGGTGGTGACGATCGGTGCGTGAAACACGCCGCTGCGATTGAGCTGCGCGATGTAGTCCCTGGCGATGCGCGCCTGATTTTCGTCGAGTGGGAAGATGGCCGATCGGTACTGCGTGCCCACATCTGGGCCTTGCCGGTTCAATTGCGTCGGGTCGTGCGCGACCGAGAAATACACCTGCAGGATATGGGCGTAAGTGACCACGGCCGGATCAAAGGTAATCTGCACGGTTTCGGCGTGGCCGGTCCGTCCGGTTCCCACGATTTCGTAATGCGCACTCGACGCCGATCCGCCGGCATATCCGGATTCAGCGCGCGTCACACCTTTGAGGTGCTGGAAAACGGCCTGAACGCCCCAGAAGCACCCACCCGCAAGCAGCGCCGTCTGCGCCGCACCAGGATTGGCATCCGCAGCCGCACCCTGCCAGGCCGGGATTTTCAGCATGGCCTCGCCCGCGCTCGCAGTTCCCAGTGCCGTAAGCCCCAGCAGCGTGCAAAGGACGATGGATCTGACTTGCATGAAAGCTCCGTCAATTGACAACAGGATGAGCCATCGTAATATCATTCGGAATATAGCGAATAACCGAAGTACGGCTACGGATGGTCAGTGAAATCGGTGCGGTTTCGCCGGACAACAGTACATCCGCGCCATGGGCACGGAGGGTGTATTTGCCGTATCTTTCCGAGGCCCTTTCCAGCCAACAGGGCATCTCGTTTCAGAACATTCTCGGGGGACACATGAAATTCACGACAGCCGTCGCGGTAACTGCCGCGCTCGCGGGATTTGCGGCCACCGCAATGGGCGCCGACGCCAATGCCGGGCGCACTTTCTTTCGCACACAGTGCGCGCTGTGTCATTCCGCCGAACCCAATGACAACGGTGGGGCACAGGGCCCGAATCTGCAGGGCGTGGTGGGCCGCAAGGCCGCGACCGGCTCAGGATTCAGCTACAGCGCGGCGCTGAAGAGTTCCGGTCTGACCTGGGATGCTGCCACCTTGCAGCGCTTCCTCGCTTCTCCCACCACCGTAGTGCCCGGTTCCGCCATGGTGATCCCGGTGCCGCAGCAGGCCGATCGCGAGAACATCGTGGCCTACTTCACTGGGGTGCGTGATGGCACGCTGGTCGCGCCGCGAGCCGCGGGCGGACCTCCGGGTGGAAACCGTCCGCCTCCTGCCGCCGCTGCGCCCACCAAGGGCGAAGCCGACTGGAAAAAGGACGCACCGGGCCGTGTACATCGTGTCGATCTGGCCAAGCTGCCAGCACCCTTCGACACGCCGTCGGCGAACAACTTCCCGCAGCTGGTTCCGAAGCCCGCTGACGCGAAGCTTTCATTGCCGCCTGGCTTCAAGATCGATGTCTATCTCACCGGGCTGACAGGTCCGCGTGAGATGAAGGTGGCTGCGAATGGCGATGTGCTGCTGGCGGAGACCAACGGCGGCCGCATCAAGGTGCTGCGGCCTTCGGCGGATGGTTCCACCGCCACGGCGACCGTGTTCGCGCAGGGCCTGCTGCAGCCCTACGGCATTGCGCTCTATCCCTCGGCGAGCAATCCGCAATGGCTGTACGTTGCGGAGACAAATCGCGTGGTCCGTTACCGTTACAAGACCGGCGACACGGTTGCCTCCAGCGTGCCCGAGGTGATCATTCCGCAACTCTCACCGGTGGGCGGTGGTCACTTCACGCGCGATCTGGCGTTCTCCCCGGATGGCAGGCGCATGTATGTCTCGGTGGGTTCGCAGTCGAACGTGGCCGAGGACATCGCCAGGAAGTCGCCCGCTGAAGTGAAGGCCTGGGAGGCGCAACATGGATTGGGCGCGGCCTGGGGCAATGAAGAAAACCGCGCCGGCGTGCGCGTGTTCGATGTGAGTGGCGCCAACGGCAAGAACTTCGCCACCGGAATCCGCAACTGCGTGGGCATGACGGTGCAGCCGGCTACGGGCGCGCTGTGGTGCGTCACCAACGAGCGCGACATGCTCGGCGATGACCTCGTGCCCGACTACGCCACTCGCGTCAAAGAGGGCGCCTACTACGGCTGGCCCTGGTACTACATGGGCAATCACGAGGACCCGCGCCTCAAGGACCATCGTCCGGACCTGGCGGGCAAGGCCACCGTGCCGGATGTGCCCTTCACTGCGCACTCGGCCGCCGTGAACATCCTGTTCTATACGGCCAACAACGGCCGCTCGGCCTTCCCGAGTGACTACACCGGCGATGCATTCGCTGTCCTGCACGGCTCGTGGAACCGCGCCTTCCGCACGGGCCACAAGATCGTGCGGCTGCCGATGAAGAACGGAGTACCCACCGGCGAATACATCGACTTCATGACGGGCTTCATCACGCCGGACGGCAATGCCTGGGGCCGCCCCGTGGCCATCACGCAGTTGCAGGATGGCTCGATGCTGCTCGCCGATGATGGTTCGAACCAGATCTATCGCATCACCTACACAGCGCCGCGCTGAACCCTCCGAACCACCAGCAAGGAATAGCAGACATGAGCGCGACAAGAATCTCCGTGGCAGTGCTGGTGGCTCTTGCGGCTGCGGGCTGCGCCAGGAAAGCCCCGCCGGCCCCCGAAGTCGTCGTCCCGGGCGAACACATCACGCCGGAAAGCCTCACCTCGACGGCCGATGGTCACGTGATCATCGGCAGCGTGCAGGCGGCCACCATCTGGCGCGCCGCACCCGGTTCAGCCAAGGCTGAAGCGTGGATCAAGCCAGGCACCGATGGCCTGCAGGGCGTGTTCGGCGTATTCGCGGACGACAAGACGAACACGCTGTATGCCTGTTCGGGTTCCTTCGGTGCGCCGCCGGCGGATGGTCCGCCGCCGCCGCCTTCGACGCTTCACACCTTCGATCTGGCAACGGGCGCGCCCAAGGGCAAGTATCCACTGCCGGATGCCGGCGCCTTCTGCAATGACATCGCCGTGGACGCCAAGGGCAACATCTACGTCACCGATACAAACAACATGCTGGTGGATCGTCTCGTGAAGGGCGGCACCAAGCTTGAGACCTGGGCCGGCACGGATGGCTCACTGGGCGCCAAGGGCGGCGTGCTCGATGGCATCGCGATTCTCGGCGACCGTGTGCTGGTGAATGCGCTGGTGGCGAGCAAGCTGTACGCCGTGCCCATTGGTGCCGACGGCGCCGCAGGCCAGGCGGTGGAGATCAAGACCGACCGCGTCATCGACCGGCCGGATGGCATGCGCAGCTTCGGTGGCAGTGATCTGCTGATCGCCGAAGGAGGAGGTGCGGGCCGTCTGTCGCGCGTCACCATCACGGGTGACAGCGGCAAAGCGACCACGCTGAAGGAAGGCTTCCCCGATGGTCCGGTCGCGGTGACGGTGGTGGACACCACGGCCTATGTGCTGGAAGGCCAATTGTCGCTGATGATGGCGCCTCCAAAGCCTGGCGAACCGGTGCCAGCGGCGAAGCCGTACAAGGCCACGGCCGTAGAGGTCGGCAAGCCCTGAGCATCCAGGCGTTGCGGCAGGCGATGGCCTGCTGCGCTCGCCTGAGATGGCCCCTGGAGCCAAATGGCGCGCGGGCGAGGCGTCGCCTAGACTTCTCAGCATGAAGCCCCAGGCACATATCCGCATCGATTTCTCCGGCACCTGCTCCATCGGCCCCGGCAAGATCGGCCTGCTCGAAGGCATTGAACGCACCGGGTCGCTTTCTGCCGCAGCTCGCACGCTGGGCATGAGCTACCGGCGCGCCTGGCTGCTGCTGCACAGCACGAACGAGGGCTTCAGCGAGCCTGTGGTGGAGCTCAGCGTGGGTGGCAAGGATGGCGGCGGCACGCGCCTGACGGCCTTCGGTCGACAGCTGGTGGCTGATTACCGGCACTTCGATGCTGAGGTGGATGCGCTGGCGGCCAGGACGTTTGCCAATGTGCGGGTCAACACCCGAGCTCCCGAAGCCAGCGATCGGGGTCGCCCGATCAATCGCTCACTGGGCGCAGGTCTCAGTACCAGAACGAAACGAAAAACTGGATGACGTTCGCGCTCAGTGTGTAAAGCGGTTCGGTGCCGGGCTCCGCGGTGCCGGGCGGAAAATTCCGCAGATCGCGGAAATCCGAATAGTCGACGAACAGGCGGTGGTACTGCAGGTTTGCCGTGCCGCGCTTGACGAACGATGACGCGAAGCCCAGCGGGAAATCGTAGGCCACGCCCAGGCCCACCGTCTGCGTGCTGAGCGCCGAGTTCTCCTTGTCGCGCGTCATGAAGTTCTGGTAATTCGGACGCGGGTACAGATCCATGAAGAAATTCGTACCGGTCTGCGTGTAGTAGCGGTACGAGCCGGTGAACACGAAGCGGTTCCACATCGGCTGCGTGTATTCCAGGCCGGCCGTGTGGGCATTGATGCCCCAGGTATCGGTGTAGAAACGGTATTGGCCGTCGAGCGCTGCGCGCCAGGGCAGGTAGTACTTCAGCCGGATGGATCCGGCATTGCTGGTGCGTGTGTGCGGCGCCACTTCCTGTCCGCGCGCATAGCTGCCCGGACCATTCACGAAGCGGATGAAGCGATAGGGGTTCTGCAGATAACCCTGTTCGGTGATGGTCTCGAAGTTCAGCGAGGCGAGCAGGTTGCGCGTCAGCACCTGCGTGAGGCCGACGCGATAGTCGCGCCGGTCGATGGTATCGGCGAAGGTGGGATCCACCGAGCTGCCGATGTGATCCTTGCCCTGCGAATAACCGAAGCTCACCGTGGTGAGATCACCGAACATGTCCTGGCTGACCGACAGCGAGTAGGTGTCGGCCTTGTAGTCGTTTTCCTGGCTGGTGATGTAGCTGGCGGAGTAGGTGGTCTTGCCGCGCAGGTATTCCAGCGACAGGCTCTTCTGCTCGCGCCGCTCCGAGTAGCGACTGGCGCCCGATACCACCACGTCGATCGAGGCACTGGAGATGTTGTCGACGTAGTAGTTGGCGGTAGCGGCGAAGGATTCGCCGAATTTCTTGCGCACCAGCACCGAAGGCCCCTGCACGGTGATGCCGCCGCCCTGGTATCGGTGGTACATGATGTCGGCGCGGTCTTCGGCCAGCACGCCGGCCTGCGCGGCGCCGGCTCCCAGCACCAGCAGCAGCGCGGCGAGACCGCGCTTGAGCGTGATCTTCACGAGCAGCCGCAACCGCCGCCGGCACCGCCGGTGGCGCCCGCCGCGCCTTCACGCACCTCGAACACGTGGTCCATGTACGAGGACGACACGGGATCGGGATCGATGGCCATGATGGGATCAGCCAGGTGTTCGCGCTCGTAGGGCTTCACCCAGGGTTCGATGGACGAGCAAGCCGTCACCAGCAGCGTGGCGATGGCCATCAGCGGCAGCAGCAGCTTGCGCATCCCTTGCATCCCTACTCGCGCACCAGCGCGCGGATCTGATCCAGATACTCGTTCTCGGCGCCGGCCTTGTAGCCGCGATGCATCCAGCGCAGGTTGCCCTTGCGATCGACGATGACGGTGCTGGGCATGCTGGACACCTGGTAGAGCTTACTGACTTCGCTCTTGGTGTCGAAGAGTATCGGAAAAGTGACAGGCGTGGCCTTCAGCCATTCGGCGGCGAGCTTGGAATCCGGCTCGACGTTCACGCCGATCATGGTGAAGCCCATGGGCTTGTACTTGGCGTAGAGCTTTTCGAGCACCGGCATTTCTTCGCGGCAGGGACCGCACCAGCTCGCCCAGAAATTGATCATCACCACCTGGCCTTTGAGCTGGTCCAGGCTGATGGGCTTGCCCGCCATGCTGGTGAGCTGGAACTTCGGTGCGGGACCGGCGGGAGCCACTGCCAGGGCTGGTGCAACCAGCAGTCCGCCCACCAGCAGCGCGCGCAATGATGTCTTGATGTTCATAACCGGCCTCCGGAAGAAACCCTTCAGAAGAAAACGGTCGCTCCCAGATGCGCAGCGAAGTTGTTGGTGAGCTTGTCACGGCCGAGCAGATCCGACTGGAACACCACATCCTGCACATCGATGTGTATCGCCAGCCAGTCCGTCGGCAGCACGCGATAGCCAGCGCCGAAGTTCACGGTGAAACGCTGGTCTCCCGCGAACTTGGCACTGCCGATGCCGCCCAACACGTACAACGCGCTGTTCATGGCGAGGTTGCGACCGATGTACACCTCGCCTGGGAGGAGGTTGTAGCCCAGCGAGAGGTTGTAATACGTGAAGCGCCTCTCAGCATCGGTAAGCAGCTGGACGTTGCCGCCCAGGGTCTCGAAACTCGTGCGGCCGGCCTTCGAACGCCCGAAATTGGCCTCGAAAAAGATGTCTTCCGTCACATGGTAATCGGCGCGGATGCCGTATACGGGATTGGTGCCGAAATCCTCGATCGACAGCGCGCCGTAGAAGCCGCCCAGCTCGATGTTTTCGGAGTCGATCTTGTTCACCTTCACCTTGCGCCGTTCCACTGTGGGTTCGATCACCTTGGGCGGTGGAGCGTTGTTGGCAGCCTCTTCATCGGCCGCGCTCACCGGCTCCTCCGCAGCGGCTTTGTCGCGGTCCCTCGACCAGGGCCAATGCAGAGAGGCGCAGCCTGACAGCGTCAGCAGCAGCGCACTCAGAAGAAGAACGCGAGCCCGGCTTTCCATTCGTTGATCTCCTCATTCTCATTGCGGCTCGTGAACACCATGTGGAACCGGTATTCGGCGCGCACGAAGAAGCGCCGGGTCACGTAAAAGCGCAGGCCGGCGCCTGCATAGGCCGTCTGATCGTCACGGTCGGATGGCAGTACCAGCGTGGACTTGGGCTTGATCCAGATCATGCCCGCGCCCAGGGTCAGGAAGGGCGAAAGGCGCCAGTCCGGACGCGCCACATGGATGAGTCCCAGCTCGGCGGTGTAGCCGTTGGTGGCATTGCCGAGGAACTGCGAGCCCGTGAATTCGATGGCCATCTGTTCGTTGAAGGCGCGCGAAAGATAGGTGGATACCAGCGTGGCGCCGCCATAGTCGCCCGCCAGCACGCCCATTTCCCAGTTGTGCCGCGTGAAGCCGGCGCGGTCGCCCAGATCGAAGGTGAAGGTGCTGCCGTCGGCGAGCAGTGTCTTGCGCATGTCGCGCTGGTGCGCCCAGCCTTCGACACCGCGATGTGTGCGCACCCGGAACCATTCGGTGCGCCGATACAGCACGTCGATGGCTTCCCCACGTGGCACCACCTGCGTGACGGCATAGCCACGCCCGGGGCCTTCATGCAGCTCGAGGTAGGCCTCGCTGACGAACAGCTCCTGCAGCTTCTCGGACTTGTCCGCTGCGTGCGCGGCGCCGGCGATGCAGAACGCCAGTGCCAGCCACGTAACGACCAGAACGCTAGTTGAGCGGAACAGCGGGATCGAACGGGTTGTTGAAGTACTGCGCACCAATATCGACCCACTCAGAGATCAGTCTCAACTCCGCCGGTGTCAGGTAGCCGGCATGGGAGCCGCCTGCCGCGAACCGGCTGAAGAACCGCGAACCACGTGCCGACGTGGCTGCCAGTGAAGGCGACACCTGCGGCGTCGTCTGCGTCGTGACCGGCAGGCCCGTAACCGGGTCGATTGTAGTCGTAGTCACTACCCTTGGCACAACCACGCCACCGACCAGTTCGAGCTCATCGCTGGCGAACAGCAGTTCGTGATAGGCCGCCTTGTGCAGAGCCTGCTGCGGCGAATCGCCGTCGGAGAGGTCGAGCTGCCCCGCAGGCACGCGCGGCGCGTTGTTGACCGGATCCACGGGTGTATGACAGGCCGTGCAGGTGTGATCGGACAGGACAGTCATGCCGTCGGCTGCGAGCGTGATGCGCGGTACGTACCACAACGGATGAATATGCGGCACGTAGTTGATCGTGGTGCGGCAGGTGCTGTTCCAGGTTGTCAGGCAGGTCGCAGGGACTGGCGGCAGCGTCGTAAGTCCTACGGGCGCCGGCGCGTTGTAGGCGGAGCTGAACGCAGCATCTGGTGTGCGCACCACCGGATCGGTCCAGTCATCCACGTAGTTCACGTTGACGCTGAGCATCTGCGAGCAGGTCTGGCCAGGCACGCAGGTGGTGCGCGCCTTGGTCTGCGCCATGGTCTCGCCGGTGTTGGGCGAGAACGCGGCAACGGTGCCCGGGAAGCGTGCGCTGGACGCCCCCGCCCATGCTGAAGCGCTGGTGCCATCGCGTCCGTGCGAGAGATCCTGCGCGTTGCCGGCAGCCGGCTGATGGCAGCCGTTGCACTGGCGCGTCTCGCCAGGACGCAACTGCAGCCAGTTGCGATGCGGGGTCGAGATGCGGCGACCATCCTTGTCGAGGATGGAAATCACGAAGGCCACGTTGGCTGGCACTCGCACTGACACCGAGCCATCCGGTTCGATCGGCGCATAGCCGAGAATCTCACGCATGAAACCCACGCCGCTGCCGATGGCCACATTGCGGTCGATGTCGGGAAAGCCCAGATCCTTGTCGCCCATCGACACTGCCTTCTCGATGCGCAGGAAGCGCGCCGGGCGTTGATCGGCGGTTCGCAGTGAGGGATTGGCCAGCGTGCCGATGGATGGCGTGCCGGTGCCGGTGCTGCGAGTCGTGCCGTCGAAGTCATAGACGCTGCGGATGTCGAGAATGCCCACGCCCTGGGTCTGCAGGTCGGGGTTGAAGTCGACCACCGGCACCTTGTCGAGAATCACCGCCGGCAGGGCGCGCGGCTGCGCCGCCACCAGATCGGTGATCATGATGCCTTCCACCGGCTCGAACAGCGGTTTGAATGTGTTGTCCGCGGGATTGAAGATGAATGCGCTGTACAGCGGCGGCGCCGTCTTCACATTCGGATCAGCAAGGCGCTGCGGCGTGCACGGCACATTGACGTTGGGTGTGACGGTAGTGTCCACCAGCCGGCACTGCGACCAGCTGACCAGGATGCGGTTGGTACCATCCCACAGCGGATAACCGGAGCGGAAACGGCCACCGGGGGAGGGGCCAGGCACCGTGGTGACTTCATTCGGGGTGGCGCGGCTCTGAGCGGGGCCGGTGGCGCCGGCGAAGGCGGCCAGCGGCTGCGTATTTTCCACGTACATGTTGGCGTCGATCATCACCAGATCGCCGCCCAGATCGGTATCGGTGAACGGACGGACCAGGGTGAGGATGCGGCCGTTCTGCATTTCGCGGGGCCGCGTGAACTGGATTTCGCTCGGACCATTGGCATCGGGAGTTCCCGTCATGTGACTGCGCGCGCCATACAGCAGCTGCAGATGCGTTCCGTCGGGGTTGGCCGAATAAAGATTGAAGCCGCGGCCCGTGGCGCCGTCCCAACGGCTGAACAGCACGCGGCCATCGGCCATCACCGACGGCGACAGGTCGTGACTCTGATTGAAGGAGATCTGGTTGATCGAAGTGCCGTCGGCCTTCATGACGTGCAGCACGAAAGCGCTTTCGCTGCGATCGTCGGTCTGCGCTTCAAAGCCTGGCTTGCCCTCGTCGCGCAGGATGGCCTGCGACTGCCGCTGGCGCGTCGAAGTGAACAGGATGCGGCCGTCGGGCAGATACTGCGGGCCAATGTCCTGGCCTTCGGCTGAGATGGTGTCGGACTGGATGACGCGGCGCAGGTTGTCGCTGGGAATGTCGTACTCCCAGATCTCCCAGCTCGGTGCTTCTTTCTCTTTCTGGTTCGTCTTCAGCGGGCCGCGCATCGCGAACACGATCTTCTTGCCATCCGGCGAGACATCGACATCCTTGATGTCGTAAGGCTTGCTGCCGGTGACGCGATCGGTGACGTTACGCTCCACCGACGAGGGTGAAGCGCGGTCACGGAAATACAGATCGGCATCGGGAAGCGTATTGCGCACTGCACGCACGTCATCCTGTGCGAGCTGGCCGTTCATCATCGGAATGGTGCGTTTGACATAGGCGATGGGAAAATCCTGCGAGCCCGGATCGGCGGCCTGGCCGCTGCCCAGGTTCACGGATCCACCGCCGCTGCAGGCGCTGATCAGCGCCGCGGCGCCGAGCGCCACCAGGGCGCGGCCCCGAGTGTGAAGTCTGTTCACGTTTGCATCCCTATGTCCGCTGCGCGGAAGTCGTCGAGCTAAGTAGTCTGCCGAGGCACGGCGCCGCTGTGACCCAGCTCGCACATTGCATGGCAAATCATATCTTTGCGATGCCAAACCGTATCTTGTCGGTTGAATGCGACGTCTGTCGAATGAGACATTTCGAATGGCCCATGCGGCCCCTTAGATTGCACAGCACGTAAGAAGGCCGCGAGGTTCCGCGGCACGTAAGGACGGTCTCCAAATGAAACGAATTCACGGGCGTGGAAGTCTGGTCGCGACTGCGGTCGCCGCCACACTGGCAGTCTGCACCACGGTCACCGCCACGGCGGGTCCGGTGGAGCGCGCGCAGGCCAAACGTATCCATGATCGTCTCGCCGGTGTTCCGGCCAGCGAAGCCACACTGGATCAGATGGAAGCGCTGATCGTGGGCGGCAACGCGACCGGGGCGGCTCGCATCGCGATGCAGTCGAAGACCTTCTATACCACCACTGTCAAGAACTGGGTGATGCCGTGGACCAATCGTGACCAGACGGTGTTCGCGCCGCTGAACGACTACGTGGCCACGGTAATCGGCATGGTGCGCGACGATGTGGATTTCCGGCAGGTGCTCTCGGGCGACATCCTGTACATCGGTGGTTCGGGCCTGCCGGCGTATTCAGCCGCCGACAACAACCTCTACCAGCAGATGGAAGACCAGGACGTCGACCTCTCGAGCACCAGCGTGCTGGTGGCCTCGACGCAGTCGGCCCACACCGGCATTCCCGCGGCAGCGACCGCCGGCGTGCTGACGACGCGTGCTGCTGCGCAGGCCTTCTTCATCGCCGGCACCAACCGCGCGCAGTTCCGCTTCACCATGATCAACCACATGTGCAAGGACATGGAGCAGGTGCACGACACCACGCGTCCGCCGGATCGCATCCGCCAGGATGTGAGCCGCTCGCCCGGTGGTGACAGCCGCCTGTTCCTGAACGGCTGCATCGGTTGCCACAGCGGCATGGATCCGCTGGCGCAGGCCTTCGCGTACTACAACTTCAACGAGACCACCGGTCGCATCGAGTACACCGATGGCACGGTGCAGCCGAAGTACCTGATCAATTCCGACAACTTCAAACCTGGCTACGTCACCAAGAGCGATGGCTGGGACAACTACTGGCGGCAGGGTCCGAACACCGTGCTGGGCTGGGACGGCGCGCTGCCGGGCAGCGGCACGGGCGCCAAGTCCATGGGCACCGAGCTCTCGCACAGCGACCAGTTTGCACGCTGTGCGGTGGAGAAGGTGTTCAAGACGGTGTGCCTGCATCCGCCGGTCAATGGTGCCGAGCGGCAGAAGGTCACCGACACCATCGCGATATTCAGAAGCGGCGGCTACAAGCTGAAAGATGTGTTTGCCGAAACCGCCGCCTACTGCAAGGGCAATTGAGGGAGACGCCATGAAGATCCTGCGCCATATCCTGATTGCCTCCGCGCTTGCCGGCCTCGCAGCCTGCAGCGGCGGTGCCGCTACCACAGTCAATCCGAACACCTCCGCGCCGACGGTTGCCGACTACACGGGTCCTGCACCGGGCACGGCCGACGTGCAGTCCTTCCGCATCAATCTGTGGGAGAACATCAAGGCCAACAACCGCTGCGGCGGCTGTCACAACGCCACCAACCAGTCACCGCATTTCGCGCGCAATGACGATGTGAACCTGGCTTATGCCGATGCCACCGGCGTCGTCAACCTGACGCAGCCGGATCAGTCGAAGATGGTGCTGAAGGTGGGCGGCGGCCACAACTGCTGGCTGTCCAGCAGCCAGGCCTGTGCCGACATCCTCACCACCTGGATCAAGAACTGGGCCGGTGCGGCAGCCGGCGGCGGCACCAAGATCGCGCTGCAGGCGCCCACGGATGTCACGGTCAACAGCCAGGTCCGGACTTTCCCTTCGACCGTGAACGATCCGAACAACAACTTCCAGACCACCATCTGGGCGCTGGTGCGCACGCCGGCTCCCGCGGGTGGCGGTTGCCTGCGCTGCCATTCGCCCACGGCGGCCACACCGCAATCACCGTTCTTCGCCAGTGCGGATCCGGCCGAGGCCTATGCGGCGGCGCAGCCGAAGATCAATCTCGACGACACGACCAAGTCGCGTCTCTACGTACGCCTGAAGGAAGAGCATCACAACTGCTGGACCACCAGCTGTGACAACGACGCGGCGGCCATGCTGGCGCAGCTCAATGCCTTCGCCAACAACATTCCGCCCACGCAGGTTGATGCGAACCTGGTGCTCAGCAAGGCGCTGACGCTGTATGACGGCACGGTGGCCGCGGGCGGCAACCGCTACGAGACCAACACCATCGCCAAGTACGAGTTCAAGACCGGCTCGGGCAGCACCATCTTCGACACCAGCGGTGTCGAACCGGCGCTGAACCTGAACATGTCCGGCACCATCGAATGGATGGGCGGCTGGGGCGTGAACATCAAGACGGGCGGCAAGGCCCAGGGCACGACCACGGGCAGCAAGAAGCTTTCCGACCGCATCAAGGCCACCGGCGAATATTCCATCGAAGTGTGGGCCGCGCCGGCCAACGTGACGCAGGAAGACGCTTATATCCTGAGCTATTCCGGCGGCGTGATGTCGCGCAACGTGACGCTGGCACAGCGTGCCTACCAGTACGAGGCGCTGGCCCGTTCCAGCAGCACCGGCGCCAATGGCGCGCCATCGCTGCTGACCAAGGACACCGATCGTGATGCGCAGGCCTCGCTGCAGCACGTGGTGCTCACCTACGATCCGGTCAATGGCCGTCGTCTGTATGTGAACGGCAATTTTACCGGTGACGTGGACCCTCGCGCCGGTGGTTCCTTGTCCGATTGGGACGACACCTTCGCGCTGGTGCTGGGCAATGAAACCTCCAACAACCGGCAGTGGCAGGGCGTGATCCGCTTCGCCGCCGTCCACAGCCGTGCACTGACGCTGGCGCAGATCCAGCAGAACTTCGCCGCCGGCGTGGGTGAGCGCTACTTCCTGCTGTTCAACGTGAGTGCCCTGACCGGCATGTCGCAGAGCTACATCATGTTCGAGGTCAGCCAGTACGACAGCTACAGCTACCTGTTCACCAAGCCGACACTGATCAGCCTGGATCCCAACGCCAAGCCGGGTTCGATCCCGATCGATGGGATCCGCGTGGGCGTGAATGGTGCGGAAGCGGGTACTGGTCAGGCGTATGCAAACCTGCATACGACGGTGACCGATGCCAACTACTCCTCCACGTCGGGCCAGTTGCTGGCGGATGTGGGCACCATCATCGGTCTGCAGAAGGGACCGCTCTCCGACCAGTTCTTCCTGACCTTCGATCGCATCGGTACCCAGACCTTCGCGCGCACGCCGGTCACTGGCGTCACGCAGCAGCCAGTGGATCTGCCGGCGCAATCGGACATCGGCATCCGCACCTTCGAACAGCTCAATCAGAGCATGTCGAAGATCACCGGTGTGCCGACCACCAACACGGCGGTGCGTGCCACCTACCTGCAGGTGCAGCAGCAGCTGCCGCCGGTGCCGAACATCGACGCCTTCCTGGCCTCGCATCAGACGGGCGTGGCGCAGCTGGCGATCAAGTACTGCTCGGAGCTGGTGAACAATGCCAGCGCGCGCGCGACCTTCTTCCCGCAGCTGGATGTCAATGCCTCGGCATCGGCGCAGTTCGCTGGTTCGGGCAAGGACAAGCTGCTCGTGCCACTGCTGCAGAAGGCTTTCCAGCAGCAGAGCAGTGGCACCGATCTGGTGAGCCAGCCGACCAACTCCGAAGTGCGCACCGAGCTGTCGACGCTGATCGATCGGTTGGTGGGCAATGGTGCAACCAGCGCCAACGTCGCCAAGGGCGCCTGCGCGGCGGCTCTGGGCAGCGGCGCGCTGTCGATTCTCTAAGGCGTACGGCAACAGGAACAAGGACACGACCATGCGTTACATCCGCAAGATTCCCAAGGGCCGCGGCCTCAACGAGCCCATCCTGCATGCCGATCACGCCCGCCCGGTGTCACGGCGCGACTTTCTGTCCGCCGGCCTGATCACAGGCTCGGCCACGGTGATCGTCCCGACCCTGGCCAGCATGCTGGCCTCGCCCGGTGCGCGCGCCGATGTGCTCAATGACCTGACCGGCATTGGCGCGTCGGGCTGTGGCATCACCGGCGGTGCGGGCAAGATCCCCTTCATCTGCTTCGACCTGTCGGGCGGCGCCAACCTCGTGGGCAGCAATATCCTGGTCGGCAAGTCTGGCGGCCAGCTCGACTTCCTGACCACCGCCGGCTATTCGAAACTGGGTCTGCCCGGCAACATGACACCGAACCTGGTCAACCAGATCGACCAGCAGTACGGCGCGGCCTTCCACATCGACAGCGCCTTCCTGCGCGGCATGAACATGCGCACGCAGGCAGGTACGCGCGCTGGCACCAACGGCACAGTCCTCGCCGCGCGTTCCGAGAATGACACGTCGAACAATCCGCACAATCCGATGTATGGCATTGCCAAGACCGGTGCGCGTGGCGAGCTGCTGACGCTGATCGGTTCGCAGAGCTCGGATTCGGGCGGCAATTCCATGGCGCCGCTGGCCATGGTCAATCCGCAGATCCGCCCGACCAAGGTGGATCGCGCCAGCGATGTCACCGGCCTGGTGGACACCGGCGAACTGGGTACTCTGTTCCCGAATCCGGCTGATGCCGTGTCGGTGATGGAATCCATGGCAGTGCTGACCAATGCCAAGCACGGCAAGGTCGACACCAAGCTGTCCAACGACGCCAACCTGAAGCAGTTCAACAAGTGCGGCTACGTGAAGTCCGCTTACCTGGCCGAGCGCTTCAACAATCCGGCCTCGTTGAACCCCGGCATCGATCCGAAGATCGTCGGCCCCAGCGGCATCTTCACGCAGGCCGAATACGATGGTGACGCGGAATTCCGCAAGACCGCCGCGGTGATGAAGATGGTCATCGACGGCAACGCCGGCGCCGGCACCATCCAGATGGGCGGCTTCGACTACCACACCGGTGATCGCTCAACCGGCGAGATGCGCGACTTCCGCGCCGGGCAGTGCATGGGCGCGTGTCTGGAATACGCCGCGCGCGTGGGGCGTCCGCTGATGATGTATGTGTTCAGCGACGGCTCGCTGTCGTCCAACGGCATGGTCGATAATTCCGTCAACGGTCGTGGCAAGGGCGTGTGGACAGGTGACAACCAGGCCACGGCTTCCACCTTCTTCCTGGTCTACAGCCCGACCGGACGGCCGGCGTTGACGGCTCCGAGCATGAACCAGATCGGCGCCTTCAGCGGTGATGGCTCGGTGGTCACTTCAGCGCACCCCGGTGCGAATGCAGTGAACCTGCTGGTCGAAGAGGTGATCCTGAACTACATGGCACTGCATGGAACGCAGGGTCAGTTCGCGACCCTGTTCCCCACCCAGGGTCTGGGTGGCAGCCAGCAGCGTGATGCCCTGACGGCCTTTGGCCAGATCGTGTGATCTAGGTCGTTGCCTCGGGGTTCCGGCGCGCTATCCTGTTGCATACTGTTAAATAGCGCGTGGTGGCTGCTGCTGTGCAGAATCGATGGAACTCCTTATTTCTGCTGGCGGCAGTGCTGCTGGGCGCGGCCTGGACGGCAACCGCCGCCGACCCGGCCTACCGCCTGCTGGGCAAAACCGCACCCGACTTCGCGCTGCGCGGCACTTCCGGCGCCAACTTCCGCCTCTCCGAGCATCGCGGCGATGTGGTCGCCGTGGCGTTCTGGGGCAGCCGCTGCGGCACCTGTGGCGCGCAGCTGGGCACACTGAGTCGCCTGGTGGATACCTATCAGTCAGCCGGTCTGGCGGCGCTGGCCGTCAATGTGGATGACGATCAGTCGGCGGCCGCATCCTTTGCCGTTGCTCACCCGGTGAGCTTTCCGGTGCTGCTTGATCCGGGCAAGACCGTGGCCCGGCAGTACCGTGTCGACAACCTTCCCATGTTGCTGCTGATCGACCGCAGTGGCGCAATCCGCTACGTGCATCGCAACCATCGCAGTGGCAGCGATGCACAGTATCTGGAACAGATCCGCGTTCTTCTCGACGAATAGTCCTCGAAGGCATAGCAATGAATCGTTCGAACAAAATCTGGACCGCATGGCTCGTCATTCTGGCCATCGCCGCAATGGCGGCCACGCATGTGGCGATGGCGGCAGAGCCCGCAAAGTCGCTGTCGGGCACCGATGCCCTCGCGCCTGCACCCGCTGCCGCTACCGCGCCGGCCGCACCTGGCGCCGATGCAACGGCTGCCGGCACGCCCGGCGAACCGGCCACCGATGCACAGGCTCCCGTTGCCGCTCCCGACACGCGCGCACTGGACGAAGAGATCCAGTCGATCAAGAAAGATGTGGTGGATCTGAACCGCGACCTGTTCGTGCTGGAAGAAGAGCTGCTGTTCCCGGCCAACACCCAGGTGGCGGTTTTCCTGTCGATGGACGTGGGCGAATTCTTCGCGCTCGACACCGTCGAGCTGCGCGTCGATGACAAGCAGGTGACCAAATATCTCTATACGCCGCGCGAAGCCGAGGCTTTGCTCAAGGGCGGCGTGCAGCGCCTCTATCTTGGCAACCTGCGCGTGGGCAATCACGAGTTGGTGGCGCTGTTCACCGGCAAGGGCCCCAACGGCCAGGATTATTCACGTGGCGCGCAGCTGAAGTTCGAGAAAGCGGTGGGCGCCAAGTATCTGGAACTGAAAATCTCCGACCGGCAGCGCAAGCGCCAGCCGGAGTTCGAGATAAAGGACTGGGAATAGGGCAACTGCACCCGTGCATCGCGTCTTCCACATGAGCCGATCCGCTGCCATGGCTGCCGTGGCGCTGAGTGCGCTTGTCTGGCTGCCGGGATCGGCGCTGGCTGCACGCAAGCCCCCGGACAAGCTGCCGGCCACACGCGTGCAGGACCTGCATTACGGGGATGTACTGTTCCAGACTTTCATCGGGGAGGATTTCGAGGCGCTGACGCGGCTCGAGGCCTACTCGCACTGGGAGCTGATGCCACATCACCGCAGTGAAGCCGACCTGCTCGCCGGCGGCCTGTATCTTCAGTTGGGCATGCACAATGAAGCCGGCCGTCGTTTCGAAACGCTGCTGGGTCCCGAGATTCCCGCTGTGGTGAAAGCGCGCGCCTGGTTCTATCTGGCCAAGGTCTGGTACGCGCGCGGCTATTACGACCGCACCGTCGACTCGATCAATCGCATCGAAGGCAAGCTGCCGCCACTGATGCAGGCCGAGAAGGTGCACCTCACCGCCAATGCGCTGATGCACCTGCAGCGCTATGACGAGGCGATCGAACTGCTGTCGAACTGGAACAGCAATAGTTCATGGATGCATTTCGCACGTTTCAATCTCGGCGTGGCGCTGCTGCGCAGCAATCGTCTGGACGATGGTGTGAAGTTCCTGGATGCCGTCGGTACGTTGACCAATGGCAACGAGGAATTGCTGGCACTCAAGGACAAAGCCAATCTCGCGGCAGGATTCGCCTACCTGCAGGCTGGCAATGCCACGGCCTCCATGCCGTTCCTGCAGCGTGTGCGGCTCAATGGTCCGCAGTCGAGCAAGGCGCTGCTGGCGCTGGGCTGGGCCAATGCCCAGCTCGGAAAATTCGAGGATGCGTTGACACCGTGGCTGGCGCTGCGCGATCGCAACCTGCTCGATGCCGCCGTACAGGAATCCTATCTCGCCGTGCCCTATGCCTTCGGCAAGCTCGGCGCCAATGGCCAGGCGGCCGAGTACTACGAGCAGGCGCTGGCCTCCTTCGACACCGAAAAGGGGCGTATCGACGAATCGGTCGGGCGCATCCGCTCCGGTGGGCTGCTGAAGAATCTTCTGGGCGATGATGTGACCACCTCGCCGCAACGCGGCTGGTTCTGGCAGCTGCAGGAGCTGCCTGATGCACCGGAATCGCGTTACCTGTTTCCCATCCTCGCGGGCAATGATTTCCAGGAAGGCCTGAAGAATTTCCGCGATCTGGCCTACCTGGGATCCACGCTGGCGCGCTGGGACGAGAACATGATCGTGTACAACGACATGATCGATGCGCGCGAGAAGGCTTATGCCGAACGCATCCCGCGCACCGATGAGCTGCTGGCCAGCGGTGCTCTCGAGCAGCTCACCACGCGCCGCAAGGACATCGAAGGTCGCTACAACGACATCGTCAACATGGATGACGTGGCAGCGCTGGGTACGCCGAAGCAGCGCGGGCAGTGGGCGCGCATCCAGGACATCGAAGCCGGGTTCGCCACTGCGCCGGAAACGGCCGAGAACACAGCGGCACGCGAGAAGCTCAAGCTGATCAAGGGCGTGCTGTACTGGGACTTGAAGCAGAGCTTCCGCGACCGGCTGTATCAGCAGCGCCGCGAGCTCAAGGCGCTGGACAAGACACTGACCGAAGCCAATACGCGCTGGCTGCGCGTGCAGCAGGCGCGCCAGACGGCGCCCACCACTACCGGTGATTTCGCGGCGCGCATCGCGGCCCTGCAGGCCCGCATGGCGGATCTGCGCGCCAAGCTGGCGAGTTCCGTGACGGCACAGGGCGATCTGCTGGCCGACATAGCCGTGAACGAGCTGTCATCACAGAAGCAGCGCATCGAGGATTACGAAGTGCAGGCGCGCTTCGCATTGGCCTCGATCTATGACCGCGCTGCCGAGCCGCCTGCGCCAGCGAAGGCCGCACCGCCCGCAGAAGGTGATGCCGCTGCCGGGGCGCCCGCCGCGGAAGCAACGACACCCGATGCCGCACCGGCGGCAACACCTCCGGCACCACAGATTCAAGCGCCCCAGGCTCCGCCTGCTGGAGCAACACAGTGAGCGCGCGCCGCCTCACCGTCCTGGCACTGATCGGCGCCGGCTTTGCGCTGGGGGCGGTTGGCGCGGAGGCATCGAAAGACGCCACGTTGAAAGATCTGCAGAAGCGCAAGGTGGAGATCCGCAAGGATTCGCCTACCGACTCCAATGCCGCCAAGGCCATGGACAACTACCGGCGCTTCCTCGATCTGCAGAAGACCGATCCGAAGCTGCAGGCTGAAGCGATGCGGCGCCTGGGCGATCTGTCGCTGGAGAGCGGCGAGCTGGAGCGTCTGGAAGCCGAGGCCGGCCGCGTCGATCTCGGCGGTGCCGAAGCCATTCGCCTGTACACGCTGCTGCTGAAGGCGCATCCCGACTATCCGCGCAACGACCAGGTGCTGTACCAGCTGGCGCGGGCCTATGAAACCACGGGCCAGTCTGTGCAGGCGCTGGCCACGCTCGACAGCATCGTGAAGCGCTTCCCGCAATCACGCGAGATGGCCGAAGTGCAGTTCCGTCGCGGTGAGCTGCTGTTCTCTGCGATGAAGTATCGCGAGGCCGAGCTGGCCTATGCCGAAGTCACCAAGGCCGGTGCGGGAAGCTTCTACCAGCAGGGCCTTTACAAACAGGGCTGGGCTCTTTTCAAGCAGAACCTGAACGACGAAAGTCTCCCGGTGTTCGCAAAGCTTCTGGATGTGAAGCTGCGCGATGCTCGCGCGGCCCGCGGCTTCCGCGCGCCGGAGAATCTGGCGCGCGCCGACCGCGAGATCGTCGATGACACCTTGCGCGTGATGAGCGTGATGTTCTCGTACGAGGACGGCATCGAGCCGCTGAACAAGTTCGTCGACCGCATCGGTTCGCCGCCGTATGCCGCATTGCTGTATGCGCGACTGGGCGATCTGTACGTGGAAAAGCAGCGCTACCAGGATGGTGCCGCCACCTATCGCGCCTTCGTCGCGCGCGAGCCCAACAACGAATATTCACCAACCCTGTCGACGCAGGCCATCGAGGCCTATCGCAAGGGCGGATTCGCGCAGCTGGTGCTGGATGGCAAGCGCGAGTACGTGGAGAACTACAACCTCGGCACCACTTTCTGGCAGGGCCGCGACAAGGCGAAGTATCCGCAGATCGTCACGGAGCTCAAGACGCACCTGACCGATCTGGCGGCCTACCATCACTCCGAGGCGCAGAAGCACAAGAAGCCCGAGGATTACGCGCAGGCGGCGCGCTGGTACCGGCTGCAGCTCACCTCCTTCCCGCAGGATCCGGAGTCGGCGCAGATCAACTTCCGCCTTGCGGACGTGCTGTACGAGGGCGGGCAGTTTGGTCCCGCTGTCGACGAGTACGAGCGCTCGGCCTATGCCTATCCGATGGGGCCGGATTCAGCCAAGGCCGCATACGCGGCGCTCAGCGCCTACCAGAAGCAGGAGGCGCTGCTGCCTGAGGCTGAGAAAGCAGCCTGGCATGCGCGCTCGATCGAGTCAGGCGTGAAGTTCGCGCAGACCTTCCCGGAGCAGCCTGACGGCAATGGCGTGCTGGCGCGGGCCACCGAAGATCTCTACAAGGCGAAGAACCTGCCGCGTGCCATCGAGGTGGCTGGAATCCTGATGGCGCGCAATCCCCCGGCGACTCAGGCCCAGCGCCGTATCGCCAGCAGCGTGATCGGGCAGGCGCGCTTCGATCAGGGGGATTTCGCCGGCGCGGAGCAGAGCTGGGTGCAGTCGCGAGAGCTGGCTGCGGGCGACGCCACATTGCAGCGCAATCTCACCGAGCAGCTCTCCGTCACCGTCTATCGGCAGGCAGAGGCGAAGCGTGCCGCCGGTGATTCGGCGGGCGCCGTGGAAGATTTCCTGCGCGTGAGCCGGGTCGCGCCTGGAACCGCCGTGGTGGAAACCGCGCAGTACGATGCGGCCGCCGAACTGATCAAGCTGAAGACCTGGCCGCGTGCCATCGAGGTGCTGGAGGCCTTCCGTCGCGACTATCCCAAGAGCAAGCAGCAGCCTGATGTGACCCAGAAGCTGGCTGTGGCCTACATGGAAGCTGGCCGCTCCGATGCAGCCGCGGGCGAATTCGAGCGCATTGCCTCCAACAAGGAGCAGACGCCTGAGCTTCGACTGGAAGCACTGGGAATTGCCGCCGAGCAGTATGCCAAGAGCGGCAACACCACCAAGGCGGTGGCCTTGCTGGAGCGCCTGGTTACTGAATTCCCGACTCCGGTCGGTGAGCGCATCGAGACGCGCCAGCGCCTGCTGGACTATGCAGCCAAGGCTGGCGACGCCGAACGCGTGACCTACTGGCAGCGCGAGATCGTGAAGGCGGATGGCGCGGCCGGTGCCGCACGCACTGATCGCACGCGTTATCTGGCTGCGAAGGCCAGTCTCGCGCTGGCAGCGCCGGCACGCGACGTCTATCGCAGCCTGAAACTGAGCGCACCGCTGAAAACATCACTGGCTGCCAAGCGCAAGGCGCTGGATGCAGCGCTTGCTGGCTACAAGGCTGCAGCTGCCTACAACATAGCCGAGGTCACCACGCAGGCCAGCTTCGAGATCGCCGAACTGTACCGGCAGCTGGGTGCCGATCTGATGGCCTCGGAACGCCCCAAGAAACTGTCCGCTGACGAGCTGGAACAGTACGACCTGCTGCTGGAAGAACAGGCCACGCCCTTCGAGGAACAGGCCATCAAGCTGCACCAGGCCAACACCGACCATGCCCACGATGGCATTTACGACGACGGCGTAAAGGCCAGCTTTGCTGCGCTCGCCAAGCTGCTGCCTGCGCGTTACGGCAAGACTGAAGCGGCCCCGACCTATCACTCCTCACTGGCGCTGCCACAGCCGCCAGCACAGACGCAGGCACCGGTCGAAGCGCCGGCGGCTGGGGCGCCGCCAGTAGCGGCAGCAGCGCCTACGGCCGCAGCGCCCGCTGCCCCTGTGCCGGCAGCGCGCCTCGAGGCACAGCTGACACGCGCCGTGACGCTGGCCAATAGCGCCACACAGGCCGCAGATGCGGAGCTGGAATTCAGGCAGCTGATGGAAGCCGAGCCGCGCCTGGGTGGCGCCGCGTACAACCTGGGCGTGTTGTTGCGTTCGCAAGGCAAGCTTGAAGACTCTGAAAAGGCCTTGGCAGAAGCAACCAAGCGCGAGCCCCAAAGCGCACAGGCTCTGGCCGCGCTGGGACTCGTGCAGCGTGAGCGCGGCGAGTTTGCGGCGGCGACACAGTCCTACAGCGCTGCGTTGCAGGCTGATGCAAGCTATGCACCAGCGCAGCGCAATCTGGGTGTCTTGAAAGATGTCTATCTTGGCGATGCCGCCGGTGCGTTGGAGAATTTCGAACGCTACCAGGCATTGACCGGTGAAGAGCGACCCGTGACCAGCTGGATTGCCGATGTGAAGCAGCGCGCGGGACGGCCCCGTGAGGCCGGTGCGGCCGCACCCACTCCGGCGGAGGCAGGAAGATGAAGCCGACGTTTCTTCTGAGTGCATTGCTCGCCATGCCGCTGGTCGCGGCCGAGGCGCCGCAGAATCGGCCAGCGCGTCCCGCTGATGATCTGCAGCCGGCGGTGAATACTTCGCCCGTGGTGCCTGCAGCGGCACCAGCAGCCGCAGCGCCGGTTGCATCCGCGCCGGCACAGCGCGCTGCAACTCCTGCGGCGACAGCACCGCGTGCCGCTGCCGCAACTGCGCCGCGTGGCGCCGCCCAGGATCGCATCGAACTGGACACCACCCAGATCACCGGCAATCGTGAACTGCCGCGCGTGCTGTACGTGGTGCCGTGGAAACGCTCGGACCTCGGCGATCTCGCCGGCCGTCCGGCAAACAGCCTGCTGGATGAAGTCCTGGCGCCGGTGGACCGTGACGTCTTCAAGCGACAGAACCACTACTACGAGGCCCTGAAACCCGATGCCGCAGCGGGACGCACGGCGGGCGGGTCGGAGGGTGAGAAATAGGTCGCAGCAATTTGGCTGCTTTGGTTTCAAGGTGCGGGGAGTCTTGCCCCGCTTGCAAGGGAGTTTTCAGATGAACGTCTTCCAGACCATTGCCCGGTTCTTCCAGAACGGTGGGCACTTCATGTATCCGATCGCCATCGTGGCAGTGATCGGCATCGCCATCGCGGTGGAGCGCTATCTCTACCTCACGATGACGCGCAGCCGTAACCGCTCGCTGTGGCAGCAGATCGAGCCGCTGCTGGGCCAGGGCAATTTCCGTCAGGCCGCGCAGGTGGCCTCGCAATCCGATTCAGCCGTCGGCCAGATCCTCACCTACGGCCTGGCGCGGGTGCAGAGCGCCAAGCGTCGCGACGACATCGAGAAGGCGATGGAAGAGAGCCTGATGGGCATCACGCCCAAGCTCGAGAAGCGCACGCATTACCTCGCGACATTCGCGAACCTTGCGACCCTGCTGGGACTGCTGGGCACCGTAATGGGTCTGATCTCGGCCTTCGGCGCGGTGGCTACAGTAAACCCCGCCGAGAAGGCCAACCTGCTGTCGGCCAGTATCTCGGTGGCCATGAACTGTACGGCCTTCGGTCTGATGACTGCCGTGCCGCTGCTGATCGTG
Organism: Steroidobacteraceae bacterium; assembly: GCA_035571575.1. GTDB lineage: Bacteria > Pseudomonadota > Gammaproteobacteria > Steroidobacterales > Steroidobacteraceae > ZC4RG30. Next base: position 23,415 of record DATNCK010000146.1, read on the forward strand.
CATGCCGTGATCCAGACCAAGACCACGGAGCTGATCGACAGCCTGGAAATGGCTTCGGTGAAGTTCCTGAACTCCATCGTCGAGCGTCGGGCCGAGGCTGCGCAGGCAGGAGCCTGAGCGGTTCTTGAAGTGACGCGTGTGACCACACA
>DATNCK010000147.1:0-2390 GCA_035571575.1 Steroidobacteraceae bacterium
CGCATGACCGTTGGCTGCGCGCTCTTTTGCGAGCGTCGTGGGCAGGGCGCTGGTCATGTATTCCAGCCAGTCAGCCGCTTCCTGCGGCGTGCCGGAGCCGATGTTCACCGAAATGTACGGCGCCGCGCCGATCTGTTCGGCAAAGTCCATGAACTCGTGGGTACCGAAAGTATTCGGCTCCGTCACGCTTCCCCAGTCGGGATTCAGCGTGACCGCGCGGCGCGGACCGATGCCATTGCGCCAGTGGTAATTGTCGGCAAAGCAGCCGCCGGGCCAGCGCACGTTGGGCACGTGCAGGGCCCGCAGCGCGGCCACCACGTCGTTGCGGATGCCGCGGGTATTGGGTATCGGGGACTTGGCACCGACCCAGACGCCCTCGTAGATGCCACTTCCCAGGTGCTCGGCGAACTGACCGAAGAGATGACGGTTGATGGTGGCCCCGGGCTTGGCCGCATCCACGGATATGGAGATGCTCTCGGGCTCCGCGCCTGCAGCACCAGCCGCCCAGAGCAGGCCCACTGTGACGATGGAAATGATTCGCAGCATGATGTCCTCGCGGATAGCTCGAAAGTCCTGGGTTTGAAAAATGCTGACTCACACCTCGGTCAGGCCGAGGTCTGAGCGTGCTCCACATACTCGAAGAACTCGAAGTCGGCTGGCTGTCGCCTGCCGCTGATGTCGTGACAGGCCATGCCGACGAACGCACCTGTAAAGCTCTTCGTAAAGCCTCTGCCGGCCTCGTCGGAAATCAGTGAATAGTCCAGCTCGCCTTCGTGCGAGGTCCAGCGTTCACCGTCCAGTGACCAGGAGAAGCGCAACCCGGCGAAGTTCACCTCGGCGCGCAACCAGACGGCCAGTCCGCGCGGCAGCGCAATGAATCGCGCCGACTCGATGGGACAGGTCAGGTTGAAGCGCTCCTCACCGAGACAGCTGATGATGGCGAGGTGCTTCTCCCCCGAGTCATTGCAGGTGATGTTGAGGTAGTGGAATTTCTGCGCGTTGTAGTAGCAGATCAGTCCGGCGCATTGCTGCAGCGTATCTGGTTCGAATTCCACGCGAGTAGTCGCGGTAAAGCAGAACGCCTGCTGGCGCCGGGCGATCAGCGACTGCCGGAACCACGAACCGAATGACTCGGCGCCGAACAGCCGCAGCCGTCCCGGGCGTGCCTTCAAGGAAAACAGGCTTTCGTCCCAGGGATAACGCAGCCACTGGAAATCGACGGGCAGATGCCCGGTGTCAAAGAGGGTCTTTGTCGGTGCTTGTGGCCAAGGATGAGGCGGCAGATCCGGCGCGGGAGTGTGCATGTCCGGTGTGTTGTTGCCACTGGCCAGCCTCAGCCAGCCATCGTCCGTCCACAACGCCTTCTGGATCGCAGTCTCCCGGCCCAGCGGGCAACGCTGCTGATCCGACTGCGAATGCAGAGACAGCGGGCGGCCGCACAGGTGCACCAGGTAGATCTCGCCCCTCTGCGTCTCCACCCAATCACCATGGCCTGCGCGCTGCAGCGGCAGACGGGGATCGTCCTTGGACGTGACGATATGCTTGATCGGATCTACCTCATAGGGACCTTCGAGCTGCCTGGCGCGCGCCATCGTCACGGCATGCGTATAACCCGTTCCACCTTCGGCGGTCAGCAGGTAGTAATACCCGTTGCGCTTGTAGAGATGCGGACCCTCGGTCACCCGCAGCTCCGTGCCGCGGAAGATGTTGCGCACCGGACCCACGAGGCGTCGCGCCACGTGATCGTATTCCTGCAGCAGGATGCCGTGAAACGGATGCTGCTGCGGACGGTAGTCCCATTCCATGTTGACCAGCCACTTGCGGCCATCGTCGTCGTGGAACAGCGAGGCGTCGAAGCCACTGCTGTTCAGGTACACCGGGTCGGACCAGCGCCCGTCGATGGTGGCGCAGGTGGTCAGGTAGTTGTGCGTGTCTTTGAAGCTGCCCTCATGCCGCTTCACATCCGTGTAGATCAGCCAGAACAATCCATCGGCATGGGTAAGGCAGGGAGCCCATATGCCACCGGAGTCCGGGTTGCCGCGCATGTCCAACAGCTCGGTGCGATCCAGCGGGTGCGCAATCAGGCGCCAATGCACCAGGTCACGCGAATGATGGATCTGCACACCGGGGTACCACTCGAAGGTCGATGTGGCGATGTAGTAGTCATCGTCCACGCGCACGATCGAGGGATCCGGATTGAATCCAGGCAGGATGGGATTGTGGATCACGGCCTTCATGGCGTTGTCTTCACGGCGAACCGGCTCTGCCAGCCGCGCGTCAGCCGGTAGAACTGCAGGCAGGCCAGTACCAGCAGCGCTGCAGCAATGGAGCTGCCCGCGAAGGCAAACATGATGCCGTGCAGCGCCGAGTCACTCTGCGCCACGTTGGGC
>DATNCK010000148.1:0-3131 GCA_035571575.1 Steroidobacteraceae bacterium
ACTCGCGGCGCAATTTTTCCATCCATTCATCGGGCGTGACCGCGAATCTTACGGTGCCCAGCACCAACGCCTTCTATTTCAATCCCACCGGCGGCACGGCGCCGGTCACTGTGCAATATGACCTGGTGGCGGACGGCGGACTGCCAAATGATCCCGGTCATGCGCTGTCGTGGCTGTCGGTTGCGGGCCTGCGTCGCGGCTTTGCCAACGACTGGCGCGCGGAAGCCGCTGTGTCGATGGGCGAGAGCGTTGATGTGACCAGCCGCACGCAGAACCTCAATACCACGGCCACAGGCATCAACCAGTATCTGGCCAGCAGCAATGCGGCTGTGGCGTTCAACCCCTATGGAGTGGGCGCGACCACCAATGCGGCAACGATTGCAGCCGTCCGCAACGGCCAGTTCGTGATCCATGGCAATACCAAGCTCTCCACAGCTTCTGTACAGGCCGATGGCCCGGCATTCAAGCTTCCTGGCGGCGCGGTTCGCGTCGCGGTTGGCGTGGAATACCGGCGCGAAACGCTGGGTGGATTGCTGGAGTCGGGCTCCACCACCGCTCCGGTGCTGGTACCGAGCCACATCGCGCGCCACATGTCCGCGGAATTCGCGGAATTGTTCGTGCCGCTGTTCGGCGCATCCAACTCCATGCCCGGCATGCGCCGTCTCGACCTGTCGGTTGCCGGACGCCATGAGGATTACAGCGATTTCGGCACGACTACGAATCCCAAGCTGGGATTGAACTGGTCGCCGGTGGATGGCCTGTTGTTCCGCGGCAGCTGGGGCAAGTCGTTCCGTGCACCCGGCCTTGCAGAGAATGATCCGCGCTCCTCCGGCTATGGGCTGTATGGCGACACACTGCCCTGCAGCCATCGCGCGCCCGCCACCACCTGCTTCGGCATCGGCATCGCCGGCGGCAATCCGGATCTCAAGCCCGAAACGGCAACCACATGGTCGCTGGGATTCGATGTCACGCCGGCCGCGCTGCCCGGCTTCCGCGCATCGCTGACGTACTGGGATGTGAAATACCTGAACCAGATCGTCGGACTGCGTGGCACGGCAGGCCTGTTGACCAATTCCATCTATTCGACGTACCGCACGCTGGATCCGACTGCCGCGCAGGTGAATGCGCTGCTGGCTTCAGGACTGCCGATCAACTCGCCCATCAATGCTTCGCAGGTGACTTACATCCAGGATGGCCGCCGGCAGAACGTGGGCGGCACCTTTGCCAAGGGTTTCGATCTGGATCTCGGACAATCCTGGGAGCTTGCGGGTTCGCGCCTGCGCGTGGGAGCAATGGTCACCCGCATCGACTCACTCAAGACAGCCGTGGCACCCGGCGCGATACCCGTCGAAGTGGTCGATACGCTGAATTTCCCGCAGCGCTGGCGCGGCCGCGTCACGACGGGCTGGTCGCGCGGCCAGTTCGATTCGCTGCTGACGCTGAGTTTCGTGGGCAGTTACACGCAGACGGGTGTGACGCCGGTGCGTCACATCGACAGCTATCGCACGCTCGATCTGCACACCGGTTTGCGTCTCGACCAGCACAACAGCCTGTCGCTGACCTTCGACGTGCAGAATCTGCTGAACGAGAAGCCACCGTTCGTGAATCTCTCCGGCGGCTACGATCCGCAGTCGGCCAGTCCCATCCTGCGCATGGTGGTCGCGGGGCTGCGGAAATCCTGGTAATGCGCACGCGGCCCGCTGGTGCACTGACACTGCTCGCCGCACTCGCGCTCGCGCCTGCGTCGCCGGTATTCGCCTCGCAGGCGCGCGCCGCTCACGGCGACTGCAGCGCCTTGGCGGGCAACCAGGGCGCAGGCGTGGAAGTCACTGCCGCAACGGCCATCACTCCTCAGGGCGCCTGGTCTCCCCCAGCTGCGCTCGGCGCTCCGTCGCCGGTGACCGTGCCGTTCTGCCGCGTCGAAGGAATGATCGGCAAGCGCATCGGCTTCGAGCTCTGGCTGCCACCCTTCGCGGCGTGGAACGGCCGACTGCTCGGCGCTGGTGTGGGCGGAGACGCGGGCGTGTTCAATTTCCGCGATCTGGCGCGAGGTGTTGCCGCAGGCTTTGCCAGCTCCACCACCGATGGCGGACACAAGAGCAGCGAGACGCGCTGGATGATGCGCCGCGATGCGGTGCTCGACTACACCCATCGTGCACAACATCTCACCAATCTCGCCGTGCGCAAGCTCGTGACGCGCTATTACGGATCCGGGCCGCATCACGCGTATTTCCTGGGCTGTTCCGGAGGGGGCCGTCAGGGATTGAAAGAGGCTCAGCGCTTCGCAGCCGATTACGATGGCATCGTGGCGGGCGCCGGCGGACCGCGCATGCCAGAGATGTCGGTGCGTCATTTGTGGCATGCGCTGTACCAGCAGAATCATCCCGAGGGCGCGCTCGATGGAGCAGCCTGGTCACGCGTCTCCGCGGCGGCGATCCGTGCCTGCGATGCCGATGATGGTGCGACGGACGGTGTGGTGGACTATCCGCCTTCCTGTCGCTTCGATGTCGGCACGCTGCAGTGTGGCGCGACTTCGGCGCCGGGTTGCCTTTCCGCCGCGCAGGTGCAGACCGTGCGCACGTTGCAGCAACCGCTGCGTGACGAGAAGGGCCGCGCGCTCGACTCGGGTCTGCTGCCCGGTGTCACAGTTCGACCCGGACCGCCGTCGCCTCTGCTGCTGCCGTTCTTCGCCGAGGGCACGCATCGCGATCCTGGCTGGAATCCTGCGACCTTCAGCATCGCCGATGATCTCGCGCTGGCGCGGCGACGCATGCCCGAGATGGCCGCCGACGACGCGGATCTGCGGCGTTTCGATGGGCGTGGCGGCAAACTGATCCTGTACCAGGGATGGCTGGATCCCTCCATCATCGCCAGCCAGAGCCTGGACTACGCCGCGGCTGTGCGCGCCAAGATGGGTTCTCGCAGCGATCGCATGCTGCGCCTGTACATGGTGCCGGGCATGCCGCATTGTGGCGGTGGCGATGGCGTCAACCAGTTCGGGGGGTCGGGCAGCGCGCTGCCCATCGGCACACCGGATCGCGACCTGTTGTCGGCAGTAGTGGACTGGGTGGAACATGGCAAAGCGCCACAGAGCATCACCGGCGTGAGACAGGAAGGCGCTCGTGTCACGC
>DATNCK010000149.1:0-6432 GCA_035571575.1 Steroidobacteraceae bacterium
TGATGAATCTGGCGACGCTGGCCTGGGATGACTCGCTGCTCGAACTGTTCGACATTCCACGCGCGCTGCTGCCGCGGATCGTTTCTTCCAGCGAGCACATCGGCAACATGGCGATCGATCCGCTGGCGGGAGTTCCCATCACCGGCCTGCCGCTGGCCAGCTATTTCAGCGCGCTGAAGATCCAGTGGCTGCTGGATCAAGTTCCAGGGGCACGCGCTGCGGCAGAACGCGGCGAGCTCGCCTTCGGCACCATGGATTGCTGGGTGATCTGGAATCTCACGGGTGGCAAAGATGGTGGACTGCATGTCACCGACGTGACCAATGCCAGCCGCACGCAGCTGATGAATCTCTCCACGCTGGAATGGGACGCGTCGCTGCTCGAGATCTTCCGCATTCCGCCGTCGCTGCTGCCGCGCATTGTTGCTTCGAGCGGCGCCATCTGTGAAGTGCGTAGCGGCGCGCTCACCGGTGTGCCGATCGCCGGCATTCTCGGCGACCAGCAGGGCGCGTTGGTGGGCCAGTGCTGCTTCGCGCCGGGTGAAGCGAAGAACACCTATGGCACGGGCTGCTTTCTACTGATGAACACGGGGCACGAAGCCGTCCCCTCGCGCGCTGGTCTGATCACCACCGTGGCTTATCGCTTCGGCAGCGAACCGGCTGCTTATGCGCTGGAGGGATCTATCGCCATCACCGGGGCGCTGGTGCAATGGCTGCGCGACAGCCTGAAGATCATCGACTCTTCAGCGGCGATCGAAGCGCTGGCGCGGGAAGTCGAGGACAACGGCGGCGTGTATTTCGTACCGGCTTTTTCCGGTCTTTACGCGCCGCACTGGAATGCCGGTGCACGCGGCGCGATGCTGGGACTCACGCGCTATGCCACGCGCGCGCACATTGCACGCGCGGCGCTCGAGGCCACGGCCTTTCAGGTTCGCGAGGTGATCGCATCCATGCAGCTTGATGCGCAGGTCGCACTGCCCGAGCTGCGCGTGGATGGCGGCATGGTGGCGAACAACCTGCTGATGCAGTTCCAGGCCGATCTGCTTGATCGCCCGGTGCTGTGTCCGCAAATCACGGAGACCACGGCGCTGGGTGCGGCTTACGCCGCGGGCCTTGCGGTGGGTTTCTGGAAAGATCTGGAAGCGCTGCGCCACAACTGGCGCGAGGCGCATCGCTGGACTCCGGCGATGGATGCCCACGCGCGCGAACAGCTGTATCGCGAATGGCAGAAAGCCGTTGGAAGAACGCTGGACTGGCTGAACTAGCGCTTCATGAAGTAAAGCGCGTTGCTGGAGCGGATTGCTGTTACGCCACGCGTGCCAGCTGCACGTCGCGCACTTCGGAAAGCTTCAATCCTGTCTGCTGCGCGATCACCGTCAGAATATTGTGATCGGGACTCTTGGGCATGCGCACCTGGTGCAGGCGCTCCCAGATGCGGACGCGCTGCTCGGGGGTGTTCTCGGCAGAGCGCTGATCAATCAGTGCCCGCTCACGTCGCTCGTTCGCTTCGAACAGCGCCCTTTCCATGCGCGCGCGATGATCGAGGGTGGGATCGTGCGAAACCATTCGCTACTCCTTCGTGTGCATGATGGCGCTGACGCGCACCGTTGCACAGATCGGACATTCAACGCGCTCGCCGGCGCGAATGCCGGTGCACGAAATGCTCACATTCCGGCTGCGTTGTGTCCGGCCGGTCTTGTCCGCCAGTTCGGCGACAAAACCAGACAGATCGAATTCCCCGCTGCAACTATGGCAAGGACACGCGTAGCGGAAAAAGCCACGCGCAGCGGGGAAGTACGAGAACGACTGTGGTGAAGGTGAACGAGCTGTGCCGTCGATGAACTCGAACTCCACGCGCACTTCAGCGAGCTGGGGGTAGATCTCGCGCAGCGATGCTGCGCGGATCGAATCCAGCCTTAGCTTTTCACGGTTGCTGGTGGGCAGTCCGTTGCGCGCAGGGCGGCTCAACTAATTACCTTCACGCGTCGGTGCTGGTCTTACCAGCGACGGCCGCCACCACCGCCGCCGCCGCCGTAGCCGCCACCGCCGCCACCGCCGCCGTAGCCACCACGGCCACCGCCGCCGCCGCCGCCCGAACGGCCACCGCCGCCGCCGCCACCGCCGCGGGGCTTGTCCTGCGCTTCATTGACGCGCAACGGACGGCCGCCGAGATCCTTGCCGTTGACGGCCTGGATGGCGCGCGAGGCATCGGCCTGGCTCATTTCGACGAAGCCGAAACCGCGCGGGCGGCCGGTTTCGCGATCACTGGGCAGCGACACGGATTCCACCGTGCCAAATTCGGCGAACAGCGCGCGAACCTGGTCTTCGGTGGCGGTAAACGGCAGGTTGCCGACATAAATCTTGGCCATGTAACTAGTCTCTCTCTCGATGTATTGATATGAAATGACAGGGAACGGGATCGAAGAGAGCCGGGATGCGGCAGACGGCGAATCCAGAAGTCCTGACACCTGATCGGCAGGCGTTTCGGGTCGGACGGGATCGCCTGAATGGAGGCGGTCGAGGCGATACGGGACGGAGACGATCTTGTTCAGAGTACCACGTAGGGGCCCGCCCGGTGAATTTATTCGCCGCGAAGGCGGCAGGGAGGGGCTCACACCCCATCGGTCGGGGTCTTAATCCGGCGAATAGGCCAGATTCAGGCTCTGGAAGGCCCCATAAATGAACTTGGCGGGATCACCGAACTGCGCCTCGTGGTCTTTGAGGGGCCTGGCGGCGATACAGTCGTTGGAATCCATGCCCTTGTTCTGGAACACCACCATCTTCTGGTGGAAGGCGGCGTACATCTGGTGCTGGCGGCGCAGATCGATGCCGTCGATCAGCTTGCCGTTGGCTGGCACCACGCGCGTGTCGGGCTTGCTCAGTGACACCAGCTTCTCATGCGCCTTCACCAGGCCGCCCAGCCACGCGCCGTTGCGCCAGTCGAGCAGCGGCCAGCTCTCCGAGCACACCGGCCCGCCGGCAACAAGAAGGTTCTGCTCGGGAAAGTGGATATAGAGATCGCCATTGGTGTGTGCGGCGGGCAGATAGCCGTATTCCACGTGGCGGCCCGCAAAATCCAGCCAGCCCTTGCTACGCGTGACCACCGTCGGTCGGCCCTTTTCGGTGAGCGGGCCGTAGAGGCCATCGTAATCCACCGAGGCGACGGGACGACTCAGATAGAGCCGCGTCACTTCATGCGCGACGATCATGCCGCCCTGCTTGCCCACCGCTTCGTTCGAACCCGTTTGCGCGGGATGCCAGTGCGTGTTGAACAGCGTGTGCACCTTCGCGCTGCCGGTGGCCTTCGCCACGGCGGCCAGCAACTCCTTCGAATGCTTCGCATAGCCGCCGTCGACCAGCAGCGCGCCATCCGGGCCCTTGATCGCGAGCACATTGCAACCGGCACCATCGAGTACCGTCACGCCCGCAGCCAGCAGCGTGAGGTTGATGTCGGGAGCCGTGGCGGCCTGTGCTTCGCGGATGAAGGCGCCCATGGTGCCGAAACTGAGCGAGGCCGCGGCTGCCAGACGCGTGCCCCCGGTCAGGAACTGACGGCGCGTCGCGATCGGCGGCTCACCCGGTTTGACTGGCGGCTTCTTCACAGCGGCCAGATCTCGGATTCGTGCGCGCGCGGCGGACCGATGGGCGGAAACTCGCCGGGCCAGTCGGGCACCTTGTTCAACTCGACCTTCGCGCCGAGATCTTTCAGCAACTTGACCAGATCATTGCGCGGCGGTGGTCGCGTGTTCAAAGCCGGCAGCCAGCCGCGCGACTGCGCATAATCGAGCGCGGTGAGTCCGTCGCCGTCCTTGATGTCCGGATCCGCGCCCATGGCCACGAGCTCGGTCATCATTTTTTTCGAGCCCCTGCGCGTGGCCAGATGCAGCGCGGTGCCGCCGCGATTGCGCGTGATCCACATCACCTGCTGCACGCCGTTCACATCGGCGCCCAGCGCCAGCAGCACATGCAGCGTGGCGATGATGTCTTCCTCGCGGCCGCGACCTCCCATGGCCACCATCATGGGCGTCTCGCCATTGGCGGCCGCCAGGCGCACGTCGGCGCCGTGATCCACCAGGTATTGAATGAGCTGGTTGTCGCCCGAGGCGCAGGCACGATGAAAGGGCGTGGTGCCGCGCGAGCTGGTGGAAACCTGCCCGGGTTCGCGTGGCGGCCGGAAGAACATCTGCTGGTTGGGATCGGCGCCCTTCTCCACCAGCGCATGCACCAGTGCCTTGCCGTCGACGGCGTTGGGCGTCTTGTCGGTGCCCAGGTTGCCCACGCCGCTGCGCCGGGAAACATAGGCGTTTTCGATGGCCACGTGCAGTGGTGACTGGCCGTAGATATCCCACTGGTTCACGTCGGCGCCGGCGTCGAGCAGGCGCTGGGCGATGTCCCAGTTGCCGCTCATGATGGCGAGCGTGAGCGGCGCGATGCCGTCCGGATCGGGCAGCAGGATGTCGGCGTGCTGTTTGATGAGCACTTCGACGCATTGTTTGCAGTTTTCGCGGATGGCGTAGAGCAGCGGCGTCAGTCCGCCGGTGTGCGTGTTCTTGTAGCGCTGCTCCACGGTGATGTGGCGCTCGAAGTGACGCACGGTGGCGCGCGCGTTCACATTCGCGCCCCTGGATGCCAGCAGCTGCACCATCTCCGGATGCCGCCGCGCCGCGGCCCACATCAGCGCCGTCTGGCCGCCGAACTGCTCGGTGGCGTTCACCTTGGCGCCATGCTTGATCAGCAGCTTCGCGGCTTCCACATTGCCGGTGCGCGCCACGCTCATCAGTGCGGTCTGGCCGTCGCCGCTGGGGGATTCCACATCGGCGCCCGCGGCCAGCAATTGCTGCAGGATGGCGGTGTTGCCGGTTGCCGCGGCCAACGCCATCGGCGTGATGCCATAGGCGTTCGCCTGCTTTACGTCAGCGCCGTCCGCAAGCAGGCGTTTCACTTCCGCCGCGTCGTTGCGATACACCGCCCATTGCAGCGGTGTGCTGCCATCTGCCGGAGCATCGGCGAATGCGGCTGCGGTGAGCACGCAGCTCAACAGAAGCGCGAGGCTTGTGCCGCTGCGGCGCACTCAGACCTCCGCGAAAGCGCCGGTGCTGTCGGCCATTTTTTCGAGCGGCACGCCGGCGCGCTGCGCGATGGTGACCAGCAGGTTGGCATGCGGCGTGTCCTGCGGATAGTGCAGGTGCTGGTTGCCCTTGACGGTGCCGGCGGCTCTGCCGATCAATGCCGAGGGCACGGGATCGGCATTGTGCAGGTCGCTGTTGGCCATGTTGCTGCCGAACAGGATGAGGGAGTTATCCAGCAGCGACTTTTCGCCGTCCCGTATGCCCTTCAGGCGCTGGGCGAACTTCGCGATGCGTTCGGTGTGATACACCTGCACGCGCAGCAGCCGCTGGATCTTTTCTGGATCCTCACCGTGATGCGACAGCGGATGGAAAGCTTCGGACACATTCAACCAATGGTAGACGCGCATCGAGACTTCATTGGCCATGCGCATGCTGGTGATGCGCGTCTGGTTGGTCTGCCAGGCCAGCGCCATCAGCTCGAACTGCACATCGAGCAGCTCGGTGAAATCATCGGGCGCGCCGCCCGGTGCATCGGGCAGATTGATGGCATTGTTCTCGCTGGCCTTGAGCTTCTGCACGCGGCGTTCGATCTCGCGCACGGAATCGAGGTAGCCGCTGACGATGGCGCGATCGCCGGCGTCGATCTCCTTGTTCAGCGATGCGGTGGCATCGCGTACATAGTCGAGAAGGCTGCCGGTGGTCCGCACGATCTGCTTGCGTTCGTCGTTGCTGTCGCCCTGCCCGAACAGGGTGTAGAACACCTTGCGCGGATTGCTTTCCATCTCCAGCTGCTGCACGGGCGTGCGGTAAGCCAGCGAGCTGTAGCCACCGGGTTCGGTGCAGATCTCCAGCGACGGCAGCGGCGTGTCCTGGCCGATGTGGCGCGCGGCGTATTGATCGACGGAGATGCCGAGCTGTCCGTCGGATTCGCGGCCATTGCGTCCCACGCAGGTCAGCCAGGAAACCTCGGTAGTGAAGTGCGGCGCGGGGCTGTTCTCCGCGCCCTTGTTGCGCAGGCCGCTGACCACGGTGACATAGTCGCGCAGCGATTCCAGCGGCTTGAGCACATGACTGAATTCGAAGTCGCGGCCGGTGGTCTTCGGCTGCCAGAACTGCTGCACGATGCCATGCGGGAAGTACACGAAGCCCAGACGCGTGCGTGGTGCGGCGGCGGTTTGCGCCAGCGCAGTGCCTGCGGGAATCATCGCGTCCAGCAGTGGCAGGCCGATGGCGGCGCCGGCGCCTTGCAGCAGCCTGCGGCGTGACAGATGTTTCTTGCTGAGGAACATGGCTACTTTCCTTCCGCGCCGGCGGTGGCCTGCGCAAGAGAAGTGACGCGTGGTGCGGGAGGTGAAGCCGGTGCCGC
>DATNCK010000150.1:0-9014 GCA_035571575.1 Steroidobacteraceae bacterium
AGGCGCGCATGGACGGTGTTACCTCGACATGATGACCGGAAAGCGACAATTGCATGATTCGTCTCCTTTTTTGGCCTATCTACCAGATCTGCATTTACTTGTGCGACTGCGCGGCGCGCGCCTTGCGCTCATTGGAAGGCGCCAGTCCGAGCGCCTCGCGGTATTTGGCGACGGTGCGGCGCGCGACGGCGATGCCTTCCCCGGAGAGCAGCTCGGCAATGCGGCTGTCGGACAGGGGATTGCCGGAGTCCTCTTCCTTGATGAGCTTGCGGATCTTGGCGCGCACCGCAGTGGAGGAAGCTCCCCCGCCGTCGGCGGCCTCGACCTGGCTCGAAAAGAAATACTTGAGCTCGAACACTCCGCGCGGCGTGTGCATGTACTTGCCGGAGGTGACGCGCGACACCGTCGATTCATGCATCGAGATGGCTTCGGCGATATCGCGCAGGATCATCGGCCGCATGTGCTCTTCGCCATGATCCAGGAATTCGAGCTGGCGCTCGACGATGGAACGGGCGACCTTCAGCAGCGTGTCGTGGCGGATCTCCAGGCTCTTCAGCAGCCAGCGTGCTTCCTGCAGCTGCGTGCGCATGCCCGCATGACCTGCGCCGCGACCGAGCAGGCTGGCATAGCCTTCATTGATGCGCACCTTGGGCAGAGTCGCGGAGTTCATCTCGACGCTCCAGCCGGCTGCGGAGCGGCGCACGAACACATCGGGCACCACGTATTCGGAAGGCGAGGGGCTGATCTGCGAACCAGGGCGCGGGTGACAGCCGCGTACCAGTACCAGCCCCAGTTCCATTTCCTCTTCGGAAACGCGCAGTTCGCGCTTGAGAGTGGTCAGTTCTCGCCGCGCGACCAGATCCAGATGTGTGGTGGCGATCTCGCGCGCCGTGGTCAGGCCCGGCGTGTCCGCGGCCAGGGCGCCCAGCTGCAGCAGCACGCATTCACTGACAGTGCGGGCGCCGATGCCCAGCGGATCGAAGCTCTGAACCGCCTCGAGCATCTCGGCGATTTCCTCGTCGCTGGCCTGGATCTCCGGCTTCAGTGTCGCGGCAATGGCGTCGAAGGGTTCGGTGAGATATCCATCGTCGTTGATGGCATCGATGATCGCCCGTCCGATGGCCCGCTCGCGCTCTGCCAGTGGCGCCATTTCCAGCTGCCACTGCAGATGCTGATGCAGCGTTTCACCGCGACCATCCTGGTATTCCTGCTGGCGCTCGTCGTCCTCGCTGTTCCAGGGCGTTTCACCCGGCGCCGCCGAGGTTTCGTTCCAGCTGTCCTCGACGATTTCGACGCTGGGTTCGGAGTCACCGGTGCTTTCCGGCGCGGGCTCTTCGCCTCCGACCGGTGTTTCGCGGTCATTGGGGCCGGCGCCCAGCGCCTCGAAACTGGCGGTGGCCTCGGTTTCGTCCTCGGCCTCGAGCATCACATTGGTTTCGAGCAGCTCGCGGATGTGCTGCTGCAGCTCGAGCGATGGCAGCTGCAGCAGCCTGATTGCCTGCTGCAGCTGCGGAGTCATCGTCAGCTGCTGGCCAAGGCGAAGCTGCAGTGAGGCTTTTAACATTGGGAATTACGAAAGAATAACCGCGGGTTACATGCGGAAATTCTGCCCCAAGTACACCTCACGGACTCGTTCGTTGGCAAGGATTTCTTCCGCACTTCCGGCAGCGATCACGGTTCCGCGATCCACTATGCAGGCGCGGTTGCAAACGCCAAGGGTTTCGCGCACGTTATGGTCTGTTATGAGCACGCCGATGCCGCGCGCGGCCAGGTCGGTGATGATCTTCTGGATATCCAGCACCGAGATCGGGTCTACGCCTGCGAAGGGTTCATCCAGCAGGATGAAACGCGGCGACGCCGCCAGCGCGCGCGCGATTTCCACTCGCCGCCGTTCGCCGCCCGACAGCGCCATGCCGGCGCTCTTGCGCACATGCCCGATGCGCAATTCTTCGAGAATCCGCTCCAGTTGTGCGTTGCGGCCGGCTTTGTCGAGATCGCGGCGCGTTTCCAGGATGGCGAGGATGTTGTGTTCCACAGAGAGGCGGCGGAATACCGAGGCCTCCTGCGGCAGATAGCCCAGGCCAAGCCGCGCGCGGCGATGCATGGGCAGTCCGGTGATGTCGTGATCGTCGAGTGCGATGGTGCCGGCGTCAGCGCTGACCAGTCCCACGATCATGTAGAACGAAGTCGTCTTGCCTGCGCCATTCGGACCAAGCAGGCCCACGATTTCGCCGGATTCGACCTGCAGCGAGAGATCCTCGACCACGACGCGGCCGCGATAGCTCTTGCGCAGATGCTCGGCACGCAGCACGGAGTTGGTCATTGCGAGGTCGCGCGATCGGGCGTGCGCGGGGCAGGGACGCGCTTTTCCGGTTGGATGGTGCCCTTCACGCGCTCGGAGCTGAAGATCGAACCATCGTTGAGGTTGTAGGTGAAGGCGGCCGTCTCGACGACATTGCGGCCATCTGTGTACCAGGTGTCGCCCATCAGATTCAGCACGTCCTTCTGCGAGTCGTAGTCGATGGTGGCCGCGCGGCCCTGATTGCGGCGCGAGGGATCCTTCAACTGCTGCGAGAAGCGTGACGGCGCGCCCTTCACGTGGACTTTCTGCAGCCGGTCCTGCGCGAACGTCACTGTGGCGCTGTCGGCATCGAGTATGACGTTGTCGAATTCGATGTGCACTTTGCCGGTCAGCAGCCATTCGCCATTGTTGTTGTCGGACAGCCCTTTGGCGGAGGCGTTGTCGGCCGTGATGCGCGTGCTGGCTCCCTGGGTCAAGGTTACATCGCAGAGCGTGATCGTGCCGGCGTTGAAATCGGCCTTGAAGCAGTGCCTCTCGCCTTCCTTCCAGTCGATGGGGGTTTTCTTGTCGAGCGTCGGGCTTGCGGCAAGTGCCGAGGTCAGGGCGCCCGCAAACAACAGCACCACCGCCACAACACCACGATCAGGGAAGAATCTGGCCATTAGCGTTTGATTCTACCTTTTCGATGGTGCCCCGCTGGATATTGGCTTCCAGGCCTCGTCCGCTGAATCGATTGCCGGCCCAGTCGGCCCGGAAGTCGTCCCGGGTGATCAGAACCTGGGTCTTCAGGTTGTAATCGAAACTGTTGGAGCTGAAGGTCATGACCGCGGGCGACTTCGACGGCCGTCCGCGCGCCACCACATGACCCTTCAGGGCGACGATGTCGCTGTTTTCCGGCAGTTGTGCGGAATCGGCGGTCAGCTTCCACCGCCGTGATTCATCGTGCTGGCCAGGCGGATCGTAGTGCATGGTCAGCATGCTCGCCGTGACGGCGCCGTTCTGCGGCAGCTGCGCGATATGCTGGGCTTCGAGCTCGTACTGAAGCTGCCCGTTTGCATCCATCTGCCGCACCGTGACGGTGTTGGCCTCGTAGTCGTAGGCAGCCGTGTCGGCGTCATTGGGCTTGGTGCCCGCCGTGCGCGCCTGCTGACTGGTGCCCGCAAAATACGCTCCGGCCACGATGAGACCCACCACTGCAATAGCCAGCAGCCAGCGCCAGCGCCTCATGACCGTCCCCGCGCTGCAAGTATCCAGTCCACCACTTCGCGTACGGCGCCGTGGCCGCCGGGCAGTTCGGTTCGGCAATGTGCCGCGCGCCGCGCCAGAGGGTGTGCATCGCGCACCGCGACAGCCAGAGCCGCGCGCACGAACAACGGGATGTCCGGGGTGTCATCACCCACGCAGGCCACCTGCGTGTCGCTGATCGAAAGCCGGCGCAGCAGCTGGTCGAGTGCGCGGCTCTTGTCGGCCACTCCCTGCAGCACCAGCCGCACTCCGAGTTCGCGCGCGCGCGCGGCCACCGCCGATGAGCGACGGCCCGAGATCAGCGCCACCGGTATGCCGGCGGCCTGCAGCAGCTTGATGCCGTGGCCATCGCGTACGTGAAAGCGCTTCAGTACTTCACCGCGCGCGCCGAACCACAGCCCGCCATCGGTGAGCACGCCGTCCACGTCCAGCACCAGCAGGGCGAGGCGACGCGCCAGTCGCGTAGTGAGACAGGCGGGAGGCGCACTGATGGATTGCAAGGCCATCACACCACTCCCGCTCGCAGCAGATCGTGGATGTTCAGCGCTCCGGCCAGCTGGCCGCTGCCATCAACCACCAGCAGCGCTGTGATACGGAATTCCTGCATGCGATTGACGGCCTCTGCGGCCAGCTCCTGCGGGGCGATATGACGCGGGTTGCGCGTCATGACATCGTGCATGGGCGTGGTCCTGAGGTCCACGCCCTTGTCCAGCGCCCGCCGCAGATCGCCATCGGTGAAGATGCCGGCCAGCGCGCCGGAAGTCTCGACGACGGCCGTCATGCCCAGCCCCTTGCGGCTCATCTCGAGTAGTCCCTGTTCCAGCGGCGCCGTGGCCGCGACACGCGGCAGGTCGTCGCCGCGACGCATGACATCGCTGACATGCAACAGCAGTTTGCGACCCAATGCGCCGCCGGGATGTGCACGGGCGAAGTCATCGCTGGTGAAGCCGCGTGCCTCGAGCAGCGCGGTGGCCAGCGCGTCACCCATGGCCAGCGCGGCCGTGGTGCTGGCCGTGGGCGCGAGATTCAGCGGACAGGCTTCCTCGCGCACGCTGACGTCCAGGTGCAGCGTGGCTTCGCGCGCCAGCGTGGAATCGGGGCGACCGGTCAGTGCAATGACCGGCACCATGAGTCGGCGCAGCGGCGGCAGCAGGGCCAGCAGTTCGGGCGTTTCGCCGGAATTGGAAATTACCAGCAGTACATCGCCCCGGGTCACCATGCCCAGATCGCCGTGGCTGGCCTCGGCGGCATGCAGGAAGAAAGCCGGTGTTCCGGTGCTGGCAAGCGTCGCGGCGATCTTGTGGGCCACATGACCGGATTTGCCGAGTCCGCTGACGACGACGCGGCCCGTGGCGGCCAGGCATATCTGGCAGGCCCGTGCGAAGCGGTCGTCAACCCGCTGCTGCAGTTCGGCCACCGCCCGGGATTCGATTTCCAGGGCGCGGCGGCCGGCCGCGATCAGCGCTGCGCTGCTGGGCGAGGTGTTCATGTCAGACTGGGAAGCATAGCTTAAACTGCGCGTCCTTCCCCGCCGCGAACCGCAAGGCAGGCCATGAATCCCAAGCAGATCGAAGAGCTGATCCGTGTGGCTCTGCCCGGCGCGCTGGTGCGCGTGCGTTCCGAAGACAATGTGCATTTCGAGGCCACAGTGGTGGCGCGGGAGTTCGCGGGCTTGAGGCCACTGCAGCGCCATCAGCTGGTATACAAGGCCCTCGGTGAGCGCATGGGCGGCGAGATTCACGCGCTGCAGCTCGAAACGCTCACGCCCGACGAACTGTCTTCACGGAGTCATTGATGGACAAGCTGCAGATCACTGGCGGACGGCCACTGCGCGGCGATGTGCGCATCTCCGGCGCGAAGAACGCGGCGCTGCCCATCCTGGCCGCGTCGCTGCTGGCATCAGAGCCGGTCTCCATCGGCAATGTGCCGCATCTGCGCGACGTCACCACCATGATCGAGCTGCTGGGACGGATGGGTGTGGCAGTGACGGTGGGTGAGCGCATGCGTGTAGAGGTGGACACCCAGGGCATCCGCGAGTTCGTCGCGCCCTATGAACTGGTGAAGACCATGCGCGCGGCCATTCTGGTGCTGGGTCCATTGCTGGCGCGATTTGGCCAGGCCGATGTCTCGCTGCCCGGCGGCTGCGCCATCGGCGCGCGTCCCGTCAATATCCACGTAGCCGGCCTGCAGGCCATGGGCGCCCAGATCCATATCGAAAATGGCTACATCCGCGCACGCGCCGGGCGCCTCAAAGGCGCGCGACTGGTGCTCGACACCGTCACGGTCACCGGCACCGAAAACCTGATGACTGCTGCAGTGCTGGCCGACGGGGAAACCGTTCTTGAAAATGCGGCGCGCGAACCGGAGGTGGTGGATCTGGCCAACTTCCTCATCGCCATGGGCGCGCGCATTCAGGGTGCGGGCACCGATCGCATTGTCATCCAGGGGGTGGAGCGCCTGCATGGCGCGCACTTCGACGTGCAACCTGATCGCATCGAAACCGGCACCTTCCTGGTGGCGGGGGCCATCACCGGCGGACGTGTGCGCGCACACCACACGCAACCCAAGCATCTGGATGCCGTGCTGCTGAAACTGCAGGAGGCCGGCGCGCGCGTCGAGTCCGGTCCCGACTGGATAGATCTGGACATGCAGGGCCGTCGGCCCAAATCCCTGGATATTCGTACTGCGCCCTATCCGGCCTTTCCGACTGACATGCAGGCGCAGTTCGCGGCGCTCGACTGCGTAGCCGATGGCGTGGGCACTATTATCGAGACCATCTTCGAGAACCGCTTCATGCACATGCTGGAGATGCGGCGCATGGGCGCGGAGATCCGGCTCGAAGGCAACACCGCCATCATCAAGGGTGTGCCGAGGCTGACGGCAGCCCCAGTGATGGCCACCGATCTGCGGGCGTCGGCCAGTCTGGTGCTGGCAGGGCTGGTGGCTGAAGGGCGCACCGAGATCGATCGCATCTACCACATCGATCGCGGCTACGAGTCCATCGAAGAGAAACTCTCGCAGCTGGGTGCCGAGATCCGGCGCGTCGCCAATTAGGCACTCGCCGCGCCAAGCAGGACGGGCTGCTACTGCACGTTCTGCGTCGGCGCCTCGATCACCCTAACGTCCACCTTGAATCGCTGCGTGCCGCGCATACCGGTGAGTGTGACCTTGCTGCCCGGTTTGTGGCTGGCGATCCGCGCCAGCGTGTCTTGTGAGGTATGCACCGGCTGGCCGGTCACCGTCTCGATCATGTCGCCGCGCGCCAGGCCGATCTCCACCGCAGGGGAGTTGCGGTACAGGTCCGAAATGGCGATGCCTGCGTGCGGCAGGCCATAGCGCGCGGCTTCTTCCGGCCCAACGTCCACCGGGAGGATGCCGATCCAGCCACGGATGACGCGGCCATGCTGCAGGATTTCCTGCATCACGCCGCGCACCAGATCCACCGGAATGGCCACACCGATGCCCTCGGCGCCAAGGTTCTTGCCAAGCACGGCGGTGTTGATGCCGATCAGCTCGCCGCGCGCGTTCACCAGCGCGCCGCCGGAATTGCCGATATTGATGGCGGCATCGGTCTGGATGAAATTTTCGTACGCCGCGACATTGAGTCCCGCACGTCCCAGGGCACTGACGATGCCATGCGTCACGGTCTGCGAGAGCCCCAGCGGGGTGCCGATGGCCAGCACGATGTCGCCCACCTGCACGCGATCGGAACGGCCCAGCGCCATCACGGGCGCCTTCGGCAGGCCGATCTGCAGCACGGCCAGATCGGTGTCTGGATCGCTGCCCACTATTTTCGCATCGGCGACGCGGCCGTCCGCGAGCTGCACGCGGATCTTGTCCGAGCCTGCAATCACATGATGATTGGTGACGATGTGGCCCTGCGTGTCGACGATGACGCCGGAGCCCAGCGACTGCTGCGTACGTGGCGGCGGCGTGCCGAGCAGCGGAGCCAGCGGCGAGACCGCCACGCGTTCGGTGCCCTGCGCATAGACGCTGACCACCGCTGGAGCCGTGGCGCGCACGGCCGCGGCGAAGCTGCCGGGCGAAGAAGTTTCCTGCGCGACGCGGCTGCCGGCATCGCGCACATCGGCGCTCTGGATCGCGGGCACGCGACCCACTCCAGTATCGCTTTCCGCGTTGGCGGTGTTGGGTCGCGTGGCGTTCTGATCGCCGGCGGCCACCGCCGCTGGCGGCGGGCTGGGCGGACGAACCCAGGCCGGCCAGAAATGCAGTACCAGCACTGCCACCGCGATACCCGCCGCGACGGATATGCCGAGGAAGAGCGCGTTGCGCTGGAAGCTGCTGGCAGGCATCGGTCACCGCATCTTGGGCTCTGGGCCGTTAGTGTATAATGCCGGGCTGTCCGAACCGCCGTGGTTGGTAGGCAGCCAGGCGCGGCGGGCATCCACGCAAGAGCCGCAAGAATCATAATGAGCGATCATCCCGCATCCGCTGCCGCCGAAGTCGACCAGGACCGTCGCGGCTTTCTAACGTTCGCGACGGTGGCCACCGGTGCGGTGGGTGTTGCCTTCGCGGCGGTACCGTTCATTGCCTCATGGAGCCCGTCCGAGCGTACCCGCGCGGCTGGCGCCCCGGTCGAGGTAGACCTGTCCAAACTCGAGCCGGGACAGATGGTCACCCAGGTTTATCGAAAGAAGCCGATTTATGTGGTGTACCGCACGCCGGAGATGCTCACGCACATCGCCGGCCACGAGGGCAAGCTGAAAGATCCGCAGTCCAAGGATTCAGAGCAGCCCGAATACACCCGCACCGCCACGCGGGCGGTCAAAGATCAATACCTTGTGCTGGACGGCACCTGCACCCACCTGGGCTGCCTGCCCAAGGCGCGCTTCGAAACGGCTATTCCCGAACTGGGCTCGGACTGGCCCGGTGGTTTCCAGTGTCCCTGCCATGGCTCGCGTTTCGATCTGGCCGGGCGGGTGTTCCAGGGCTCACCGGCCTCCACCAACCTGCGCATTCCCGAATATTCCTTCCGCGATGAGAAGACGCTGGTGATCGGCGTTGCGCCGACTGCAAAGGGAGTGGCGTAATGGCCGGAAACAACGACGCGCTGCCCGTGCGTACGGGCTTCCTGGGCTGGCTGAACAAGCGCCTGCCGGTCGACCAGTTCATGCGCGACCAGCTGACCGGCTACTACGCGCCCAAGAACTTCAACTTCTGGTATTTCTTCGGCGTGCTGTCGCTGGTGGCGCTGGTGCTGCAGCTGGTCACGGGCATCTTCCTCACCATGCACTACAAGGTGGGGGAGACCACGGCCTTCGACTCGGTGCAGTACATCATGCGCGAGGTGCCGTATGGCGACCTCATCCGCTACATGCACTCCACCGGCGCCTCGGCCTTCTTCATTGTCGTCTACCTGCACATGTTCCGCGCCTTCCTGTACGGCTCGTACAAGGGGCCGCGCGAGCTGTTGTGGCTGTTCGGCATGGCGGTGTATCTGGCGCTG
>DATNCK010000151.1:0-3749 GCA_035571575.1 Steroidobacteraceae bacterium
TGCTGCAGTTGCGTGATGCCGTCACCGCGCAGCAGACCGAGAACCAGCGCCTGCAGCTGCGCAACAGCCAGCTGGCTGCCGAGGTGCGCGATCTGAAGCAGGGTTTCGGAGCGCTGGAAGAGCGGGCCCGTTCCGAGCTCGGGCTGATCTCCCGCAATGAAACCTATTACCAGGTGGTGCCTCCCGGCCAGGATCATCCTGCCGTAGCGCCTCCTGCGGCCGCCGGTGATACGGCGCTGCGCACCGCCGCGCGCTAAAGCACTTGCACTACCGGCTGATCATGCCCGCCGCCGGCAGCGGCCTGCGCTTCGCAGCCGATCTGCCCAAGCAATACCTGCCGTTGGCGGGCCGGACCATCATCGAGTGCGCGCTGCAGCCATTTCTGGCAGATGGTCGTTGTGTGCAGCTCGTCGTGGCCTTGGCTGCAGGCGATGCACGGTTCGCGCAGTTGCCGGCAGCAGGAAATCCACGCGTGAGCGTGGTGACTGGTGGTGCGCAGCGCAGCGATTCGGTGCTGGCCGCGCTGCTGTCCATCGCAGCCGCGGACGATGAGTGGGTGCTGGTGCACGACGCCGCTCGGCCCTGCGTCACAAGAGCCGAGATCGATGCACTGCTCGCGGCCGCCAAGATGGATCCGGTTGGCGCGCTGCTGGCTCAGCCGCTGGCCGACACGCTCAAGCGTGGCGCGGCCGATGGCCGCGTGCGCGAAACGCCGGCCCGTGATGCGCTCTGGCGGGCGCAGACACCGCAGGCGTTCCGGCTGGGGCCGCTGCGTACGGCACTGACCGCGGCGCGCGCTGCAGGCCGTGTGCCCACCGATGAAGCGCAGGCCATGGAGTGGCAGGGGCAATTGCCGCTGCTGGTGTCGGGCAGCGCGCTGAACCTGAAGATCACTGAAGTGACGGACCTGGCACTGGCCGCCATGGTGCTGGCGCAACGCGGAGCCTCACCATGAACTTTCGTGTCGGAATGGGTTTCGATGTGCATGCCTTCGGACCCGGCAGTGGCGTGATGCTGGGAGGCGTGCGCATCACCTGGGAACGTGGTGTCGTGGCGCATTCCGATGGCGATGTGCTGCTGCATGCACTCACTGACGCACTGCTGGGCGCCGCCGGCTTGGGCGACATCGGTCAGCATTTCCCGGATTCCGATCCGCGCTGGCGTGGCGCAGCAAGCCGCCAGTTCGTGGAACACGCCGTCAATCTGCTGGCGGCCGATGACTGGCGCGTGGTCAACGCCGATCTGACGCTGCTGGCCGAAGCGCCGCGCATCAATCCCGTGCGAGCCGAGATCGTGGCTTCTGTGGCCCGGTGCCTCGCGCTTACGCCGCAGAGCGTGAACTTGAAGGCGACGACGACGGAGAAGCTCGGCTTTCTCGGCAGGGCCGAGGGCCTGGCCGCGCAGGCAGTGGTACTGATCTCACGCCCTTGATCAACCTGGGCGCCTGCGTTCGGTCAGCAGCACCAGAATCGCTCCGGAGCCGCCATCCACTTCCCGGGCGCTGGCAAAGGCCAGCACTGCGCCGACGCGGCACAGGAAATTGCTGGCCACCAGTTTCAGCACCGGTCCGCGATGCCCCGAGCGCAATCCCTTGCCATGGATGACGCGCACTACGCGAGCGCGGTGGTGCAGAGCCTCCGAGAGGAAGCTGCGCAGCGCCGGCTCGACGCTCGCTGCCGTGAGTCCATGCAGGTCGATTTCGGCGTCAACCCGGTATTGTCCGCGACGCAGTTTGTGGAACAGCGTTTCGCTCACCCCCGCACGCCGGAATAGCAGCGCATCGCCCGATTCCTCGACTGGCTCGAGGGGTGAGGCAGCTGCGGCAAGGCTTTCATGCAGCACGGCGAGGCGCTCGGCCCGCGCAAAATGCGCTCGCGGTTTGCGGCGCGGGCGCACGCTCCCCTGGCGTGGTTCGATCTGCAGGCGCCGCACGCCCTGCATGGCTTTGCGGAACAGGGCCCGATCCTCTTCGTCCATCGCGCTCATCCAGGCATCGCAATCGGTTTGCCTTGTATTATATGGGTCGCACAACAGCGACGGATCTCATGCGTATTCTGGTCAGCAACGACGACGGCTATCTCGCGGAAGGAATCCGGAAACTCAATGGCGCACTGACGGGCCTGGCCCAGACCACCATCATGGCGCCCGACCGCAATCGCAGCGGCGCCAGCAATTCACTCACCCTCGATGTGCCGCTGCGCGTGTTCCAGAGCGAACCCGGTGTGCACTATGTCACCGGGGGCACGCCTACCGATTGTGTGCACATCGCCATCTCCGGCTATTTCGACTTCGAGTTCGATCTGGTCTGCTCCGGTATCAACGATGGCGCCAATCTCGGCGACGACACGCTGTATTCCGGTACCGTCGCTGCCGCCATCGAAGGGCGTTTCCTCGGTCTGCCGACAGTGGCGTTCTCCCTGTGCATGGATTCGGACAGCGGCCGGCATTTCGACACAGCGGCCCGCGTCGCCCGGGCGCTGATCGCAAGACTGCTGGAGGCGCCACTTGAGCGCGGCATGACACTGAACGTGAACATCCCGGACCTGCCCTACGAGCAATTGCGCGGCATCCGCGCCACACGGCTGGGTGGCAGGCATCGTTCCAAGCCCATCGTCCCGGTGCTCGATCCCAAGGGCAAGCGCATGTACTGGATCGGGCCCGCCGGCGCCGGGCAAGATGCAGGCGAGGGAACCGACTTCGATGCCATCGCCAACGGCTATGTTTCGGTCACACCACTGCAGATCGATCTGACCCGTCACGGCGCGCTGCCCGCAATCACCGATTGGCTGAAGCCGCTCGCATGAACCAGGGAGTCCTCCACGCCGGCATCGGCATGACTTCGGCGCGGACGCGCGACCGCCTGGTGCAGCGACTGCAGGAGCAGGGCATCCACGATCTACGTGTGCTCGAACGCATCCGCAATGTTCCCAGACATATCTTCGTCGATGAGGCGCTGGCCAGCCGCGCCTATGAAGACACGGCACTGCCCATAGGCTTCGGCCAGACGATCTCGCAGCCCTATATCGTGGCGCGCATGACGGCGGCGCTGCTGGCCGGAGGCGCGCTGAAGAAGGTGCTGGAGGTGGGTTTTGGCTGTGGGTACCAGACCTCTGTTCTGGCTCCCTTCGCCGAGAAGGTCTACGCCATCGAGCGTGTTGAACCGTTGGTTGCCCGCACCAAGCAACGCCTGAAGGACCTGGGCATCCGCAACGTCCAGCTCAAGCATGGCGATGGCATGAAGGGGTGGCCGACGCAGAAGCCATTTGACGGAATCCTGGTGGCTGCGGCACCCCTGACGCTGCCAGAGGCGCTGTTGGAGCAGCTGGCACCGGGGGGAAGGCTGCTGGTGCCAGTGGGTCCGGAAGGCCAGCAGCAGCTGTGGCGCATCACGCGGCGAGAGCAGGGGTTGCATCGGGAGATGCTGGGGGCCGTGGCATTCGTGCCCATGCTGGGCGGCGTTACCTGACCGCAAAGTAGATTCGATACTGCGCGAATCGAAACGGCCTAATCCGAAACCCGCCATGGGGTCAAGGGCTTGCGGACCTCAGGGATCGGTGGTCTGATGTAGCTATCTGGCGACAGACTGACTGGACGAAGACACAGAGGGGACGGACTGGGACGGGTACAACAAGAATTAAAATCAGGTCGATAGAAAAGCAACAAAAAGCGCTTTGCCAATTATTCGAGTCTGTCAGCTCCGAATGAGTGGTCAACTGGATCTTTAGTTCCGCACCCCCTGTGTCTTCCTC
>DATNCK010000152.1:0-3506 GCA_035571575.1 Steroidobacteraceae bacterium
CGCGCGAAGCCAGTTCCCGGCTGGCAGAGCTTGCGATCCCCGCGGCGCAGTACGAGCAATACGTGGCGGCCCGGAATCACCCAAGCACGCTGCCCACCGTGCGCAGCGTGCGCGCGGCGGAAGATTCCGCGGCCTACGAGAAATCCATCGGCAGCTTCTTCGGTGCGCTCGCTGGCCAGCCGCTCGATCCTGACGAAATACGTCGGCGTTCCAACCGTTTCTATGGACAGGGACTGCTCGAATCCTTCGACTATCGCGTAGTGCCCGTGGGCGGGCAGCCCGACACGGCGGATCTGGAATTCTCGGCCCATCCGAATTCCTGGGGACCTACCTACGTGCGCTTCGGCTTGCGCCTGCAGGATGACTTCAAAGGCAACTCCACCTTCGACGCCGCCGCGCGCGTGTTGTTCACCAACCTCACGTCACTGGGTGCGGAATGGGTATGGGATGCGCAGGTCGGTGGCAATCCGCGGCTGGGCACGGAGTTTTACCTGCCGTTCTCGGCGCAGCGGCGCTGGTTCATCGAGCCCTCGGCGTTGTTCCAGATTCGTGCCGTGCCGGAGTTCGATGCGCTGGGCGTGCAGGACGGCGAACTGCGCGTGCGATCGGTGCGTTTCGGCACCGCCCTGGGGCGCGAGATGGGTCAGCGGGCCGAGCTGCGCGCCGGCTTTGACCGCGAGTTCGGCAAGTCGAGGGTCAGGCTCGGTGACATCGCCCAGCCGGAGGATGAGTTCACCAACAATGAGCTGTTCACGCGCTTCAGCTACGACAGCCTGGACAGCGTGGCCTTCCCCCGTGACGGTGAAGGCATCACCGCCGAATGGCGGCGGCAGCTCTCCGAGCGATCTCTACAGCGGGTCTCGGACTCGGTGAATGTGGATGTGCGCATCGCGCGCTCCTGGGGTCGCGACACCTTCATCGCCTGGGGATCGGCCGGCACGCTGCTGAACGATGAATTCGCCGATGCACGCAGTTATTTTCCGCTGGGTGGCTTCCTGAATCTGTCCGGCATCCCGGCCAATTCACTCAGCGCGCCCCACTACAGCATTGCTCGGCTGGTGTACTACCGGAAGGTGGGCAGCGGCGGCGAGGGCTTCCTCAACGTGCCGCTGTATGCGGGACTGTCACTGGAAGCCGGCAACACCTGGCAGAAACGCACCGACATGAACTTCGCCGATGCCCGCAAGGACATGAGCGTGTTCTTCGGGCTGGATACCTTTCTCGGGCCGGCGTGGTTCGCCATGGGCTATGACAGCCAGGGCCATCACGCCTTCTACCTCTCGCTGGGCCGGGGTTTCTAGGCCTGCGGGATCAGGAAAGCCCGCGACTGGCGGCGAGATTCTCGATCTTCGTGAATATCAGGGTCGGAGAATCGAGCGGGCGCGAGTATTCGTGGCGGCGGCTCATTTCGATGAGCGCGGCATCACGCTCATCCGCGGTGCGATACCAGTGCACACGATGCCAGTCCGGTCCCAGCAGCTTGCGGAATGGATCATTGGTCTTGAGGCTGATCCGGATGCCGTAAGGGCAGGGCTCTTCGGTGTGCGGCGTGCGCAGGTTGTGCGCGGATTGGATGGAGGGCATAGCGTAGAATCATACCAGCCGCGGCCCCCAAGAAATCCAACAGCGCGCAAGGAGCCCCATGACCGTCGAAATTCGTGTACTGCTGCTCATTGCGCTGTTCGCGGCAGGCTATGTCGCGCGGCGTCTGGGATGGCTCAAGCCCCCGCATGCCGGCCGCATGCTGCAGCTGGTCATCACCGTGGGCCTGCCCGCGCTGTTCCTGGCCGATGTCAGCCGCATTCCGCTGCGCGCGGATCTGATCGCACTGCCAGCCAGCAGCGTGCTCATCATCCTGGTGACCGGCGTGCTGTCGCTGCTGGTCGGGCGCGCCATGGGCCTGCAGCGTGCGGAGCAGGGCGCCATGACCATCTGCGGCATGTCCATCAACAATGGGTTTCTCTTCCCATTTGCGATTGCGGTGTGGGGTCAGGTGGGCTTTGCGCAGATGGCCCTGTTCGACTTTGGCAATGCGCTGTGCCAGGGCAGCCTGGTGTACGCCATCGCTGCGGCCTATGGCGGTCACGGCACCGGATTTCTCGCCATCGCACGGCGGGTATTGGGCTTTCCTCCACTGTGGGCGCTGATCGCGGCGCTGCTGCTGAATGTTTCCGGCGTGGCGCTGCCGGGCTGGCTCACGCTGGTGCTGGGCAACGTGGGCCGCTGGATCCTGCTGCTGGTCATCGTGGCCCTGGGCGTGCTGTTCGACGCCAAGCTGCTGCGCGACAGCCGGGTGCTGGCGACGCTGGCGCTGCGCATCCTGCTCGGACTGCTGCTGGGCTACCTGTGCGTGGAATTGTTTGGCCTCACCGGCCTCACACGTTCGGTGGTGTTGCTGGGCGCCGCAGCACCCATCGGCTTCAGTGCTGTGGTCATCGCCAATCGCGAACAGCTCAATCGCGAACTGGCAGCCAGCGCCGCATCGATTTCCGTGCTGCTGGCTCTGGCCTATGTGCCGCTGGCCATGTGGCTGCTGCCGCGCTGAAAGCGCGGGCTCGTTGCCGCGCTAAAGGCGCGGGCTCGTTGCCGCGCTCTGTAGCGCGACTCGTGGCCGCGCTAGCGCGGCTCCTTGCCCGGTGTCGGATCTTCCATCGGGAAGGTCTTCACTTCGGAAGGAGTGTTGGCCGGATGAGCTGCTGGCACTGCGGTCCCCGTGGCTGCCGGCGTGGCTGGCGCCGCAGCGGGCGTTGCCGCGCTCTCGCCGGTGCTCGAGGCCAGCGCTGCCAGGAACCGTCGTGCATTCTCGGAGTTGGAAGTCACCGCGCCGCTCATGATCTCAGATGGCAGCACGCCGCTCTTGGCGTAGAAAGTGCGGTTGCCCTTGTTGTCCATGGTGATGGCCGTGCCATCGAGCGCCACACCGGCGAACAGGCCGCGTGCGCGCGAATAGGAATACACCTCGGCATTGATGCCGGCGGCGGCCTCGGCCTGACGGCCCACTGGCCCTGCTGCCGCGGAGGCGCCCGCACCCAGCGTCAGCTTGCCGTCGGCAATGCCTTCGACACCGCGCCGCGTGGTGAACACCAGCACGATGTCCGTCTCCTGCGCGCCGATCTGCCAGCCCACGCTGCCACCGGTGAGATTCACGAACATCGGTCCGCTGAAATGTCCGCGGCTGTCGCGCACCACCAGCACGCCACTGCCACGCCGACCGCCCACCACGAAGGCCACCTTGGCCACCGAGGGAATCACGGCTACACCATAGGCGCGTTGCAGCAGGCGTTCCGGGATCTGCTGATCCCGCTGTGAGCGCAGCTCGTCGAGCACCTGGGTGGCCACCAGCAGCTTCGCTTCCTCACGCGCCTGCGCCATCGCGGGAACATTCACCGCCAGCGCCAGCATCGCGAGCCCAAGGCTGGTCAGAATGCGTCCGGAATTCTTCATGCTGTAAATCCTTTCGTGAAACGCTGCGCACAGAAGCTTACTCCAGCGCCAAGGGCTGCGGT
>DATNCK010000153.1:0-2487 GCA_035571575.1 Steroidobacteraceae bacterium
TCGCGCGCCGCGGTCTCGCCGAAGCGCATCACCTTGCGCAGATTGTCGAAGTCGAATGACGACACCTGCGCCATGTCGGGGCTGATCAGCAGGTCGGTGGGACCCAGGCTGGCCAGCTGCTTCTGCCCTTCGCGGCGGATGAGGATGGCCAGCATCTGGCTGGCCACATTGGTGACATTGCCCAGCCGGTCCCGCGGCGCCAGTGGATAACCCACATCCACCACGATGAGCCGGTCGACATTCATCTCGCGCATCACATCGATGGGCAGATTGTCGACGATGCCGCCATCCACCAGCAGCCGGCCATCGCGTTCCACGGGCGCGAAGATGCCCGGAGCCGAAAGGCTGGCGCGCAATGCACTGGCCAGGTCGCCGTCCTTCAGCACCACGGCGGTACCGGTTGTAAGGTCGGTGGCCACGGCGCGAAACGGCGTGGGCAGCGCATCGAAATGCGTGATGCTGCTGACCGGCAGCGTCATCTCGCGCAGCAGCTGGGTGAGTTTCTGGCCCTGGATCAGGCCACGTGGCAACTGGAAACGTCCGTCGCGAAAGCCGAGCGGCAGCTGCACGAGGAAGTCGCGGTCCTCGCGCTTGCGGCGGAAGTTCAGCCGTGAGCGTTGCGGACGATCGCGAAAGGCATCTTCCCAGTCGACGCTGTCCAGCTGCCGTTCGATCTGCGCGGCGGACATGCCACTGGCATACAGACCGCCCACCACGGCGCCCATGCTGGTGCCGGCGATGGCATCGATGGGGATGTGCATCTCTTCCAGCGTCTTGAGCACACCGACATGCGCGGCGCCACGCGCGCCGCCGCCGGACAGCACCAGTCCGATGCGCGGACGGGGCTGCGATGGGGAAACCTGCGGCCCTGCGGCGGCATCCGCCCCGGAAACTCCCTGGCCCATGGACGGCGTGGCCATGCCGGCAATCAGCAATCCGGCCAGCAAGGTGTGGACCACGGCACGCATTTGAACCCGGAGGATAAACGGCCTCGCCGCGGGTTTGCCATGCACGGTAAGCTTGCACCCCATGTCTTTCCTGCTGATTTCCTACGTCGTCCAGGCGCTGCTGATCGTCCACTGCATCAAGACCGGTCGCAACCAGCTGTGGATCTGGGTGCTGGCCATGCTGCCCGTGGCCAGCATCATCGCGTATACCGCGGCCGAGCTGCTGCCGGACCTGCTGCGCAGCCGGACCACGCAGCGCACCGTCAAGGGCATGAAAAAGGCGCTGGATCCGGAGGCTGAACTGCGCAAGCTGGCCGCCCGGGCGCAGATCAGCGGCGGCGTGGACGCCAGCCAGCGCTATGCGGAAGAGCTGCTGCGACTGGGGCGACATGAGGAGGCCATTGCAACTTACCGGCAGGTGCTGCGCGGACTGTACGAGCATGATCCCAATCTCATGCTCGGCCTGGCACGGGCGCAATTCGCCGCCGACAAACCTGCCGATGCCCGCGGCACGCTGGATGAACTGATCCGGGCCAATCCGCAATTCCGCTCCACCGAAGGGCATCTGCTCTACGCGCGCGCGCTGGAACGCGAGGGGCAGACGCAGCGGGCGCTGGATGAATACAAGGCGCTGAGCGGCTACTTCGCCGGTGCCGAAGCACCGGTGCGCTACGCACAGCTGCTGCGCGCACAGGGGCAGAACGACACGGCACGCACGGTGCTCAAGGCTTTGCTGGATCAGTCGGCCGTGGCTCCTGCCCACTACCGACGCACGCAGGAAGAATGGTTGAAACAGGCGGAGCGGGAACTCTCCGCACTTTGAAGGAATTGGCATGACGAAGATCATCTATACGCTCACCGACGAAGCCCCCGCCCTGGCCACTTACTCGCTGCTGCCCATCGTGCAAGCTTTCACGCGCGCGGCAGGCGTTTCAGTGGAGACCCGCGACATCTCGCTGGCCGGCCGTGTGCTGGCGAATTTCCCGGACTCGCTGCAACCCACGCAGCGCTGCAAGGACGACCTGGCAGAGCTGGGCGAGCTGGCCAAGACGCCTGATGCCAACATCATCAAGCTGCCCAATATCAGCGCCTCCGTGCCACAGCTGGTTGAGGCGGTGAAGGAGCTGCAGTCACAGGGATTCGCGGTACCGGATTATCCGGAGAATCCCGCCAGCGAAACCGACAAGGCCGTGAAGGCGCGTTATGCGAAAGTGTCCGGCAGTGCCGTGAACCCGGTGCTGCGCGAGGGCAATTCCGATCGTCGCGTGGCCAAGGCGGTGAAACAGTACGCCCGCAAGCACCCCCACTCCATGGGCGCATGGGCCAAGGATTCCAAGACGCATGTTGCCCACATGAGCGGCGATGACTTCTATGGCAATGAGCAATCGGCTTCGATCGCCAAGGCGGGAACACTGCGCATCGAGCATGTGGATGCGGCCGGCAAGGTCACCGTGCTGAAAGACGGCGTGAAGGTGAAGGATGCTGAACTGATCGGTACCACCTTCCTCGGTGCGGCTCCGCTGCGCGCCTTCTACCAGCG
>DATNCK010000154.1:0-15285 GCA_035571575.1 Steroidobacteraceae bacterium
GTTGCGCATGGGGCCAAGCCTGTTACGTTCGCGGCTCGCCCGGGGTGGACATATCGGGCCCGATCGGGCCATTTTCCGGGCGGCGCGCTGGCTCTCCCCATGCTCCTTCCCCTAGAATGCGCGCCCACGCCGGAGTAGCTCAGTTGGTAGAGCACGTCATTCGTAATGATGGGGTCGTAGGTTCGATTCCTATCTCCGGCACCAATTCCACATCCAGGGCTGTCCGCGCAGACGGCTGAAAGATCGCGCCTCATCCCGCTGGCCAAGGCGTTAACCACTTGTCGTCTTCAGACACCATCAGGTGTTGGCCTGATTTCAGAATGCGGCCAGCAGAGTACTCTGCGCGCTTGCTTTACGCAGGGAGGCGTCGGTGGCACCTGGCATATGTCCGAAGTGCGACAAGTCTGTTTTCACCGCGAACGTGTATGCGGTGGATGCCAGGCGCGGCCCGTCGCAGACACCGCTGCAAGCGCTTTCGCTCAATTGTCCCAACTGCCATGCCGTACTCGGCATCACCATCGACCCGCTGGTCATCAAGAGCGAAGCCGTAGCGGAAGTCGTCAAAGAGATCAGGAAGCAAACCCAGTCTAAAGGTTCGCAATAGTCATACGCCGCCCCTTGAGCGGCGGGCTAGCTGGATTGCAGTAGACACTTCCGCAATCCCTTGCCACATGGCGCTTCTTGATTTGCGGTCGCAAGCCGGTCCGGTTGCTGACGACGGCGACATCTCGTGCGCGCATGAATCAAGGACAAAAAGCGCAGCAATTGAGGACGAATTGTTAGCACGATGAAGTTTCTGTCAGTTGCCGCATTCACGTCGCATGCGTTGCAGACTGACGTCAACCGGCTGCATCGACCGGGCGTTGAACGCACGACTGATCGACGGGTGCGACATGACCAAGCCAATCTCTTTATCCTCACTGCTGCTCTGCCTTGCTGCCGCCACCAGCGCGCGCTTCCAGTCCGCAACCGCACAGCAGGCGCCGGCGCGCAACGTTTCTCCGCAGCAGGATATTCCCCTGCTCGATGAAGTGGATGTCACCGCGCGCGCCGTGCCCGGGGCGGTCATCGGCGACATCCCGCCGGAGAACACGCTCACCCAACGCGACATCCGCATGTACGGCGTCGGCACAGTTTCGGAGCTGCTGGACGAGATCGCGCTGCAGACGGCGAGCGGCCAGTCGCGCGATGGCGGCGGTCCCGTGGTGCTGGTGAACGGACGGCGCATCTCGGGTGTGAATGAGGTAGGTGATCTGCCGACTGAAGCCATCCTCAGGGTCGACATCCTTCCCGAGGAGGTCGCGATCAAGTACGGCTACTCGTCGGACCAGAAGGTGGTGAACATCATCCTACGCCGCCGCTTTTCGGCGCAGACCGGTGAGGCTTCAGGCAGCGAGTCCACCGAAGGTGGCAACGAGCGCGCCCGCGGCAGTACTTCGCTCACCCGCATCCGCGACAACCGGCGACTGAACGTTGCACTGGGGGCGCAACTGCAGGATTCGGTCACGGAGGCGCAGCGCGGAATCACTCCAGCGACCAGTGACCCTGGCGCCGATCCGGCCTACCGCACACTGCAACCCAGTCGCGAGAACTATTCCGGCAATGCCGTATTCGCCACGCCGCTCACGGACGCGATATCGGCATCGACGAATCTTGCCGCTGCGCATAACGACAGTCGATCGCTGAATGGATTGATGGCCGCGGATCCCTTCGATCCCCTGCACCGCCTCGCAACCAGCACCACGCTGCATCTGGGCACCACGCTCAACTGGGATGTGCCCAGCTCCTGGCGCCTGTCGATGATCGGCGGCTACGATTACAGTGACACCAACACCGACATCGATCGTTTCGATCCGACGAATGGCATGTCGCTGGATCAGGCGCACAACACCACGAATGCGCTCAATGCGTCGGTGCTCGCCACGCGCAAGCTGTTCAGGTTGCCCGCGGGCGACACGCTGCTCAGCCTGCAGAGCGGTGTGCAGACCAGCGACACTCACGCCGAGACCACGGGCTTCCGTGCATCGCCCGAGCAGTCGCTGTCACGCACCAGCGGCAATGCGCGGATCAGTCTCGATGTGCCGATCGCGAGGCCAGGTCAATGGGGCGGCGCCATCGGAACACTGACCGCCAACCTCAACATTGCGGCGACCCGCCAGTCACAGTTCCACATGCTGACGACCTCGGGCTACGGACTGAACTGGTCGCCGATAGCGGCGGTGAGCGTGATCGCGGCCATCAGCGAAGACAAGCGTGCGCCGACAGTGCAGCAGCTAGTCAGTCCAACCGTGACGCAGATTGGCGTGCCCGTTTACGACTACACCACGGGTCAGAGCGTTCTGGTCACCTCGACCACGGGCGGCAATCCGCTGCTGGACGCGGATGATCGGCGCACTTTCAAGCTGGGCGCCACGATCAAGCCTTTTCCCGCGCACAATTTCACGATGTCGGCGAATTACTCCGAGAGCCGCACGCGAAATGCCATCCAGTCGCTGGGCATCAGTCCGTCCATGGAGGCGGCATTTCCTGATCGGGTCGTGCGTGACGATGACGGGGATCTGGTGTCGGTGGACACTCGTCCCATCAATGTGGCGTCGCAGGAGCGATCGAATCTGCGCTGGGGATTCAACCTCACCCAGGTGCTGCGTCAGCCACAGCGTCCCCAGTTCGGACTGCGGCCGCGGCCTCGACGTCCGCCTGAGCCTTCCACAGATCGCCCGCGCAATGCACCGCAGGCACCGGCCGCACCCACGGTGGATGGCGGCCCTGGCGTTCCCCCTCCGGCGACCGCGGGCGTACCTCCGAACGGGAGCGCGGATCCGGATCTGGATGAAGTCACCGTCAACGGCCGCCCTGAGCAAAACGATGACGTAGCAGCAGGCAATCGCCGTTTTCGGGGCGGCCCTGGTGGCTTCGGTGGACGGCGTGGCGGATTCGGGGGAGCAGGCGGCGGGCCTGGTGGCGGTGGCCCTCCGGGCGGCTTTGGCGGTGGAGGCGGCCCCGGCGGTTTCGGCCGTGGGCCTGGCGGTGCAGGCCTCGGACGCGGCGGCGGTGACGACGGCGCGCAGCTACAGCTGTCTCTCTACGACACCTGGCTGTTCCGCAATCAGGTCACGCTGCGCGATGGCCTTGCACCCATCAATCTGCTGGGTGGCGGTACGCTGGGTGGATCGCCACCCTCGCGCCATCTGGTGCAGCTGAATGGCGGCGTGACCGACAACGGCATTGGCATCCGTCTCACGGGCGAGTGGCGCAGCGCCGGAGATACCACCAACTCGACGGCAGGCACCGGAAACCTGCACTTCGCCTCACTCGGCACCATGGACCTGCGCCTCTTCGCCGATGTGGGACAGCGCCTGCCGAACAAGACCTGGGCGCGCGGCCTGCGCGTGACCTTCGCCATGCAGAATCTTTTCGACGACCGGCAGAAAGTCACGAATGACCTGGGTGTGGTGCCACAGGCTTACCAGCCAGGCTATGTCGATCCCACGGGCCGGACCATACTGCTGACGGTTCGCAAGATCCTGCAATAAGATCCAAGGCGTCAAAGACCGGTCGGAGTGGATGTGAGTGGAGCGCGCGGCAAGGGCAAGATTTCCAATGAGCTGGTGGCCGCGAGCTGCGCCGCGGTATTGGCCGTTTATGCCGCGGGCTACTGGCGCACGCGCGATGAGGCGCGGCGAATGGACACGCGGGCGCAGCAGCGCCGGCCCGTGCAGTCGGAGCCCCGGGTTGCCAGCCGGGCGCAGCCTGATACCACCGAGGCAGCTATCCCCGCGGGGCCGCCGGTTGAAGTGCGCCCCCTGGTCTCACTACCCGATGTAAGCGTCGATGCGCAGCCGGCGACTGTCGCCTCACAGCTGCCCACAAAAGCGATCGCAGCGAAGCCAACGCCACCGGTGGCATCGCCGCCAGCGACGTCCGCATCTCCGGAGCCCCGCGCTGCCACCGAGACGATCACCAGTGCGACCGAGCCTGAGCCTGCGCCACTTTCGATCCCCGAAACGCTGGCCACTCCCAGTGAAAACTGGCGCGACGGGACCTACACCGGCTGGGGCACGTCCCGACATGGGGACATCAAAGCCCAGGTCGTCATCAAGGATGGCCGCATCGTGGATTCCAGCATCGCCTCCTGCGAGACGCGCTACCCCTGTGATGTGATCAGCCACATCATTCACCAGCCGGTGGAGCGACAGAAACCGGATGTGGATCATGTGTCGCGCGCGACGGAAAGCGCGGATGCCTACTACTACGGTCTGGTGGATGCGCTGACGCAGGCTCTCGTGCAGCCTGCGGATGCGGCAACTAAGCCGCGGTGAGTCGCTCCGCGATGGCTATGGCGCGCTAGCCAGGAACAGGCCGGACCGGGGGGTGAATGCCCCGTCCACCTCGAATTTCAGCTGCGCCTGTACCTCCTGGGGTGCGCGCGCCATGAGTGTTCTCAGAAGCGCGACGAGCTCGGCCGGCACGGCCATGCGTTCCACCCATGGCTGGAACTCCAGTCGCACCGGCCAGCTCTGGAACTGCTGCACGCGAAAACCGGCAGCGCGCAGTTGGGCCTGCCATTCGGCGGTGGTGTAGTCACGCACGTGACTGGGGTCACGGATCAGTTCCAGTGCCTGAAAGTGCGTATCCACCAGCGGTGAGTCCTCGCCGAGCAGGTCGAGTATCAGCAGCCGGCCGCCCGGGCGCAGCACGCGGCGTATTTCCTGGAGCGCCCGCGGCACATCCAGCCAGTGATGCGCGCTGTAGCGCGTCGCAACCAGGTCGAAGGAGGCGGCCGCGAAGGGCAGGGCTTCCGCGCGTGCGATCTGGGTGGCGATCTGCGGCATGCCGCGCTGCGCAGCCGCTTCGCTCAGAGTCCGCAGCATGGAGGCAGATGGGTCCGCGGCCGCAACATGTTCGAAGCGTTGCGCCAGCCGGAAACTGAGGTGTCCCGGCCCGCTGCCGACATCGAGCGCGCTGGACGCGGGTCCCTCATAGGTCTTCAACCAGTTGTCGATCCATATCAGATCGGGACCAGAGGCGTGTACGGCGCTGGTGAGATAGCGCTGGGATTGTGGATCGAACTGCTGCGCAACGGTCTGCTCGTGGCTGGTCATGGGGTTCTCCGCGTGGCGACGTTCGGAGAATCTTCCACCTGAATTATCCTGTTATGAAGTTGGCTGTTATCCTATTACAAAATGAAACAGTCATCGGCTTCCACCACCTTCGGCGCCTTCGTGCGTTCGCGGCGACTGCAAAGTGATCCGCGGGATTTCGGCCTCGCGGCCGGAAAGCGCCGGCGCACCGCGGGGCTGCGCCGCGAGGAACTGGCGCAGCTCTGCGGCATCAGCATCACCTGGCTCACATGGATAGAGCAGGGGCGCGCGGCATCGGTGTCAGCGCCGACGCTGCTGGCGCTGGCGCGTGGCCTGCGTCTCACACGCGCCGAACGCGACTATCTGTTTCGCCTGGCCGGCAAGTCCGATCCGGCGCCGCCCAGCGAAAGCGTCGGCGACCGGCTGCTGCTGCAGCGGCTGGTGGAGGGCTTCGGTGATCCCGCCTATGTGCTCGATCGCTACTGGGATGTCGTGGTCTGGAATCGCGCTGCCACGCGGCTGTTTCCGCAATGGTTGAAGCGATCACCTCTGCGCTCCACGGAGAAGACCGAGCGCGCCAATCTGCTGCACTACGTATTCCTCAACCCGGCTGCGCGAGGGCAGGTGGTGGACTGGAAGCAGCGCGCACAACGCGTGGTCGCCGAGTTCCGCGCAGATACGGCGTCGCTGCATGGCGATGCGATGCGCGATGCATTCGTTGCGGATCTGGCCAAACGCAGCGCGGAATTTGCCGCCGTGTGGAGTGCCGAGCGCGTGCTGGCACGCGAAGGCGGAGAGCGACGTTTTCGCGACAGCCGCAGTCGTGTGCGCCGTTTCGATCAGGTCACATTGAGGGTCGCGCGGCAGCCGGAACTGAAGCTGGTGCTGCTGATTTCAGCGCCCCGGAAGTCTCATAACTCATAATCACTGATAGATCGGAGCAATAGCGTCTCGCTGTAGTGCTTGCGCGACACCCCCGGCGTACGGTCGCGCCCCTCACGTCGCTGACGTGATGAAAACGCATTCCAGGGGGATCCATGAGCCAGATCATTCAATGCGCAGGCGCACAGACGCGCCTGTCTTCACCTGCTGCTTTCCGCCGCAAACCGATTGCATTGGCAATCAGCCTCGCATTGCTGGCTTCGCAGACGGTCGTGGCAGCCGAAGAATCCAGGGAAAATGCCCCGGAGCTGGGAGAAGTCACCGTCACGGGCTCGCGCATCCGCTCCTCGGTGGGCATGGAGACGCCGACGCCGGTCACTGCGATTTCGGTGAATGAACTGCAGACCATGGCGCCAGCCAGCGTCACGGAGGCGTTGATCCAGCTGCCGCAGTTCTTCAACAGCCAGACCGCCGAGAATTTCGGTGGTGTGGCGAACAACTTCTTCCAGTCCCCGGGTGGTGGTGCGCTGAACCTGCGCGGCATCGGCACCAATCGCACGCTCACGCTGCTCGATGGCCGCCGCATGCCGCCGGCGAGCATCGTAGGCGGTCCGGACATCAATACCTTCCCCGACCAGCTCATGAAGCGCATCGAGACGGTGACCGGCGGCGCCAGTGCGCAATACGGCACCGATGCCGTGTCCGGTGTAATCAACTACATCCTCGACACGAATTTCGAAGGCATCCGCGGCAGTGCCCAGTGGGGCCAGAGCGATCGCGGCGACGGTGCCAACGAGAAATACTCGCTGGCCATGGGGCATGCGCTCGGTGAGAAGGCGCATGTGCTGTTCTCTGCGGGACACTCGAAGCAGTCACCCATAAACCAATACGGGAATCGCGACTGGTACCAGAGCTGCGGACTGATCGGCAATCCGGCGCTGGCCACCAATGCACCCAACAGCGCCACATCGCCGACCGTCCCGCGTCTGATTCCGGCATGCAATCTGCGCTCGAATCAGTGGTCATTCGAGGGCGTGCTGAATCCGGCCGGCACTGGCGCGCTGGGTCGCATCACCTTCGATGGCACCGGCCAGGCGGTTCCGTTCGCCAGAGGTACCGTGGTGGACAACGCGGGCACCACGCAATCGGGCGGGGGTGGAGAGGACTTCGCCAGGACGCTCAACGTGCTGCTGCCCGGTTCCACGCGCAGCAATGCGTTCACCTACGTGGACTACGATGTCAACGACCACCTGAATGTGTACGCGCAGGGAATGTACAGCAAACAGCTGCTGTCACGCGCCGGCCTGATCGGTGCCTATGGTGTCACCGGCCTGCACAACTTCACGATCTACCAGGACAATGCCTATCTGCCTGACTCGGTGCGGACCGTGATGGCGAACAACAACATCACCTCGGTGACCTTCAACCGCCAGCTCGGTCCGGACGATGGGGCGCTCGGACTGTTCAACAACGAGAGCAAGGTCAGCGTCGGCACGCTGGGATTCAAGAGCACGCTGGCGGACGGCGGATTCATGGGCGGATGGGCCGTTGACGGCTACTTCCAGTACGGCACCACCAAGCTCGACTGGGCGCAGATCGGCGGCGCACGCCAGGATCGGGTGTTCCTGGCCGTGGACGCGGTGCGCGATCCGGCTACCGGCACCATCAAGTGCCGCGTCACACAGGTCTCCGGACGGGTGCCGGACTGCGTTCCCATCAACTTGTTCGGGCGTGGCAATGCGTCGACGGCGGCCATCGACTGGATCACCGGCTTCGATCCGGGTGTGGCCGTCACTACCACGCCCTATGTTGCCAGCGCACAGGCCTACGGCGCTCCGTTCTCCTACGTCGGCGACGAAGCCAAGCACCGCCTGGTGACATTGAACCAGCGCGTTGCGGAACTGACCACCAGCGGCAAGCTGTTCGATGGCTGGGCGGGCGCCATTCAGGCCGCATTCGGTGCCAACTACCGGCGCGAGTCGGTGGACCAGGTGGTGCATGCCTCGCAGGGCAACCCGGCCGCGGATCCCAACTGGTTCCCGGTCTGGTGCAATGATCCGGCCATCACAACGCCTGTTGCGATCAACACCGGGCCGCAGTGCACGGCGGCGGTGCTCAACAAGCAGGTCAGCACTGGCTACCGTCCGGCTGGCAGCATCGGCGTGCGTGGCGTGCCCAATGGCGTGGCAACCAACCTGGTGGAAACGCAGTTCTCCAATGTGCCCAACATCCGCGGCATGTACGACGTCAAGGAGCTGTTCAATGAAACCGTGGTGCCGCTGGCCAAGGACCTGCCGTTCCTGAAGTCGCTTACCTTTCAGGGCGCGGTGCGCTGGGCCGACTACGAAGGTTCGGGACAGATCTGGTCGTGGAAGGGCGGCCTCGATGCGCAGCTCACCGATGAACTGCGTCTGCGCGGCACCTACTCGCGCGACACCCGCGCCGGCAACATCTCCGACCGTTTCGATCGGACGGGCGGCGTGGCCAACGTCATCGACAAGAAGACGGCGCCGGCCGGCGGCCCACCGGTGAACAGTGCGGCTGCGGGCTACACCATCACCGTTGTCACCGGTGGCAATCCCGCCATCAAGCCTGAGAAGGGCGATACCTTCACGGTGGGGCTGGTCTATCGCCCGGACTGGCTGCCTGGCTTCGACATGTCGGTGGACTGGCTGCGCGTGCAGCTGAATGATTCCATCGAATCCTTCTCGGCGCAGCAGATCGTCGACCAATGCTATCTGAATGGCGACCAGGACCAGTGCGCCCGCATCACCCGTGATGCGTCTTCGGGCACGGACCTGATCACCTTCGTCAACCAGGCCAAGCAGAACATCAACAAGGCGCTGTTCAACGGCGTGGACTTCGAGCTGGGATATTCACGTCCGATCACCTTGTTCGGCGGTGCCGAACGCCTGAGTGCACGCCTGTTTGGCAGCTATCTGATCGAGGCTTCTACCACCAACTTCTTCGGGGTGAAGGTGGACAACACTGGCAGCCTGCCGCTGCAGTACTTCACGAAGAAGCTGAACCTCAGCCTGAACTACAACAACGGCAACTTCGGCTGGAACATGAGTGGTCGCTATAACAATGGTGGCACCACGACGCTCACCTGGAATCAGCCGGATGCCAATGGCGTGACCAACTGGAACGCGGCCGACAATCACACGGGTGGCTCGGTCTACTGGGATACGCGCCTGTCCTACCGGGTTGCGATGGGTGAGGGCAACGTCGAGTTCTTCGCCAATGTCCAGAATCTCTTCGATCGCGATCCGCCGCTGGTGCTGCAGCAGGGCGTTGGCCTGCAGTCGGCCGGCGGCTATGACCAGATTGGTCGACGATATGTCGTTGGGATGAACCTCAAGTTCTGATCCTTTCGGGATACTTACCCCTGGGGCCCGGTGCGGCATGATGCGCACCGGGCCATTTCTTTTGTCGCTGGGTTTGCACACATCGACGGGTGCAAGGGCCTGTGGTGTGCTGAAGCGATGTTCGGATCGGAGGTAAGGGTGCGCTGCGCTGCCCGCTGGGGCCTGGTTCTGGTATTGATCGCGCTGCAGGGTTGCGGCGGATCGGGTGATTCATCGAGTGGAGGCGGCTCAGGCGGTGCTGCCGACGCCACAGCACCCACCATCCCCGCAGGACTCACGGCCACGGCGTCCTCGGCCACGCAGGTGCAACTCACCTGGACCGCGGCCACGGATGCCGGCGCCGGTGTGGCGGGTTACCACGTATTCCGCAATGCCGGCACCACGGCCATCGCCACGGTCAGCGCTACAAGCTACCTCGATACCGGACTGACAGCGTCCACCGCCTACACCTATACCGTGCGCGCGTTCGACGCGGCGACGCCGGCGAACGAGTCGGCCGCCTCAGCCGTTGCCAGCGTGACCACTCCGGCGGCGACCGGTCCGGTGCTTTCGGGTCTCGATGCGCGTCCTTCAAACACGAGCTGCCTGGCCGGCGATGCGCCGGCAGGCTCGATACCATTGGCATTGGATCAGGTGTTCGCGGGCGTCGGTACATTCTCGGTACCGCTCCTGATGCTGCAGGCCCCCGGCAATACCGCGAACTGGTACGTGGTGCAGAAGACCGGCATCGTCTACACCTTTGCGAATCAAGCCAACGCGGCCAGCAAACGCGTGTTTGTCGATGTAGGCGCGCAGATCGCGGTGAATGCCTCGGACCCCAACGATGAGCGCGGCCTGCTCGGCATGGCTTTTCATCCCAACTATCCCGCCAATCCGCGCGCTTATCTCTTCTACTCGGCCAACGCAGGTTCGCAACTGGTGTCGCGTGTGGTGGAGTACCAGACCAGGGATGGCGGTCAGACGCTGGATGCGACCAGCGGCGTCACGATCCTGCAGCTCAACAAGCCGGAATCCAATCATAACGGCGGCCATATCGCGTTCGGTCCCGACGGGTATCTCTACATCGGCACGGGGGATGGCGGCGGTGGTGGTGACGTGCACGGCAGCATCGGCAACGGACAACGCCTGTCATCACTGCTGGGCAAGATCCTGCGCATTGACGTGAACGTCAGCACCGGTGGCACGCGCTATGCGATTCCTGCCGGCAACCCTTACGCAGGCGGCACGGTGTGCAACAACGACACCGGCGCCTTCACTGCCAATTGTCCCGAAATCTATGCCTACGGCTTCCGCAATCCCTGGCGCTGGAGCTTCGACTCTGGCAGCGGCGAGCTATGGGTGGGCGATGTGGGCCAGAACACCTGGGAGGAAGTGGACCGCGTCGTCGCCGGAGGCAACTACGGCTGGCGCTGCCGTGAAGGCGCACATGATTTCAACGCCACCTGCGGCGGCAATGCGGGCAGCGCCATCGATCCCATCGCCGAATACAGCCATTCCTATGGCATCGCCGTCACCGGCGGCTATGTATATCGCGGCAGCGCGATTCCCGCGCTGGCCGGTCGTTATGTGTTCGGCGACTACGGTTCGGGCCGCATCTGGCAGGTGGCGCATGATGCCGTGCTGCCCACCCAGGAAGTCACCAGCGGCTTCGATAGTGGTTTGAACATTTCCTCTTTTGCGCAGGATCCCAGCGGCGAAATCTATGTAGTGAATCTGGGTGGCACGCTGCACAAGCTGCGCGCTGGCACCGTTACGGGTCGTGTGATTCCGGCGCAGCTGTCGGCCACGGGTTGCGTGAATGCTGGCAATGCCACGCAAGCCGCCAGCGGCCTGATTCCGTATGCACCGAACGCGGCATTCTGGTCCGATGGAGCGGTGAAGACGCGCTTTCTGGCCTTGCCGGACGGCCAGAAGATCAACATCGCGCAGGACGGTGATTTCGACCTGCCGACCGGCACCGTGCTGATGAAGAATTTCCGCATCGGTTCGCAGCTGGTGGAGACGCGGCTGCTGATGCGTCACAACGACGGCCAGTGGGCTGGATACACCTACGAATGGAATGCGCAGGGCACCGATGCCACGCGCGTGGTGGGAGGCAAGAGTGTGCAGGTGGCTGGCCAGAGCTGGTTGTTCCCGAGTGAAACCCAGTGCCTGTTCTGCCACAGCTCTGCTGCGGGTCGCTCGCTGGGGCTGGAGACGGTGCAGCTGAACGGGTCCCTCGTGTATGCGGCCACCGGTCGTACGGCGAATCAGCTCGATACGCTCAGCGCCATTGGCACGTTGTCCGCGCCACTGACGGCGCCGCCGGCACAGTTGCCAGCCCTGCCTGATCCTTATGGAACCGCCGGCACCCTGAACGACAGGGCACGTGCCTATCTGCACGCCAATTGCTCGCATTGCCATCGGCCCAATGGGCCCACGCCGGTGGATATGGATTTGCGCTACACCACCGCGCTGGCCGATACACATGCCTGCGAGGTGGCGCCGACGCGCGGGGATCTGGGAGTGGCCAATGCACGGCGTATCGCCGTGGGTGGCGCGGATGCCGCCGGCCGCTCATTGATCGTCGTGCGACCTGGCCGTACCGATTCCAACTCGATGCCACCGCTGCAGCCGCGGGTGGTGGACGCAGCAGGTGTGGCGCTGCTGACGTCCTGGGTCAATTCACTGACTTCGTGCAACTGAGGGCAGAGGTCCTCTGCCTGCAAGGGCCGCGGGCCGCGCCCGCGGCGTCGTCCGGCGCTTACTTCTTCTTCAGCGTCGAAAGATAGGCGA
Source organism: Steroidobacteraceae bacterium (assembly GCA_035571575.1). GTDB lineage: Bacteria > Pseudomonadota > Gammaproteobacteria > Steroidobacterales > Steroidobacteraceae > ZC4RG30. The sequence continues at coordinate 12,107 of DATNCK010000154.1, forward strand.
TGACGTCCGCGCGCTCTTTGTCGTCCGGCAGCATCATCGGCATGGTCGTGCCAGGCACCTTCTGCATGGGCATGGTCAGGAAGTCATCCAGCGTCTTGAGGCTCCAGGTCACGCCGTAGGCCTTCAGCGCAGGCGAGTACATGGTGAAGCTCGGCTCGCTGGCCGACTTGCGACCCACCAGACCCACCATGTTCGGACCGGCCACTGGGCCGCCCGGCTCTTTGTTCACAGCGTGGCAGATGCCACAGCGCTGCTCGAAGATGTCTTTGCCGTTTTCGGCATCCGGCTTGGCGTCGGCGGCGAATACGGGAGCGGCCAGTGCAGTCAGGGCGGCCAGGGCCAGCAGGCGGGCAGGGCGATACACGGACATGGACGTACGTCTCCGGGGCGAATGCCCAAATTGTGAGATTCCGGGGGCGATTCTAACAAACCGCCCCCTGAACATCGCCTGAAGAATCTTTTAGGCGGCCGGGAACCTCTCCCGAAATCCTAGATCGGGTAGTGGCGATGCTTGGTGGAGATGCTGATCCAGCGCAGGTCCGTGAATTCGGCGACGCCGGCCTTCCCCCCGAAGCGCCCTACGCCACTGGCCTTGGTGCCGCCGAAGGGCATCTGCGCCTCGTCCTGCACGGTGGGGCTGTTGATATGACAGATTCCCGAATCGATGCGCTGCGCCACGGAAAGCGCGGTGTTGATGTCGCGGCTGAATACGGCTGCCGAAAGGCCGTATTCGCAGTCGTTGGCAAGCTCTACTGCATGGTCCACATCGCGGGCACGGAGAACGCCGACGATGGGGCCGAAGGATTCCTCGCCGTAGATGCGCATGCTCTTCTGCACGCCCTCGACCACGGTGGGCTCGAAGAATGCACCGCCGGAACCATTGCCGCCCGTGACGATTTTGGCGCCCTTGCCGGTGGCATCAGCCATCAGCGCTTTCACGTGATCGACAGTCTTTGCATCCACACAGGCGCCAATGGGGAAATTGCCCTTGGTCGGGTCGCCCACCTGCAGAGTCTTCACCTTGGCGGTGAAGCGCTTCATGAATTCATCGTAGATGCCGCCCGTGACGATGATGCGCTCGGTGGACATGCAGATCTGGCCCTGGTGCATGAAGGCACCGAAGGCCGCCGCGGCCACGGCTTCGTCCAGATCCGCATCGTCGAGCACCAGCAGCGGCGCCTTGCCGCCCAGCTCGAGCAGGCAGGGCTTCAGATGCTTGCCGGAAATCTCGCCGATGATGCGGCCGACACGCGAGGAACCGGTGAAATTCACGCGCTTGACGGCGGGATGGGCGATCAGCGCTTCGACCACGGCGGGCGCGTCGGCAGCCGAGTGGGCGATGAAATTCACCACTCCCGCAGGCAGGCCGGCTTCTATGAAGGCGTCGATGATCAGTCTGTGCACGGCGGGGCAAAGTTCAGACGCCTTCATCACCACCGTATTGCCGCAGGCCAGCGGCATGGCCAGGGCACGCACGCCGAGGATCACGGGCGCGTTCCACGGCGCCATGCCCACGCACACGCCTACGGGCTGGCGCAGCGCCATCGAGATGGTGCCGGCGTGATCGGAAGGAACCGTCTCGCCGGTGATCTGGGTCGTCATCGCAGCGGCTTCTTCGAGAATGTTGGCTGCGAAGCCCGTATTGAAATGACCCCAGCCCGCGATGGCGCCAGTCTCCTCGACGCACAGGCGCGAGAAATCGGCGCTGTGCGCGCGCAATTTGGCCGCGACGTCCATCAGCAGTTTGCGGCGGGCATTGGGACCCAGCGCCGACCAGGCGGGAAACGCCTTGGCCGCGGCATCGCAGGCCGCGCGTGCGTCATCGGCTGCAGCCGCAGCGCTGCGTGACACCACGGCGCCGGTGATCGGGCTCTTGCGTTCGAAGGTGGCGCCGCTCTTGGCTGAAACATCCGCGCCGCCGATGTGCAGTTTGATTTCGTTCAGGCTCATGTTTGCCAGTATCCCGCTGTTTGTGGTTTGGATGGTTGGCTGGAAGGGGCCGCAGAATAGCATCTAATATGGCCTGCCAATGACTGCCACCGATACCACCAGTACCGCGCTGCCTTGGTGGCTTGCGGCGCTGTCCCGGCTGCCGCGGTCGGCGCTTTACGCGTTGTCTGGTGCGCTGGTCTGGTGCGCGCGGTCTCTGCTCAGGCTGCGCTGGAAGATCGTCCAGGCGAACCTGCGTGCGGTCTTCCCGCAGATGCAGGGTAGCGAATTGCGGCAACTGGCAATTGCCAACTACCGTCATTTCGGCGAGATGGCCGCCGAGCTGGTTGCGGCTACGCGGATGAGCCCCGAGGAACTGCTGTCGCGGGTCGAGATCCGCAACCTGGAATTGCTGCACCAGTGGCTGGCCCGTGGCCGGCCGGTGCTGCTGCTCGCCGGGCATCAATCGAACACGGACTGGGGCATGTATGCGATGGCGGCGGCGCTGGGCTTTCCGCTGGACGTGGCCTACAAGCCGATGAAGTCGGGCGCCGCCAATCGAATGCTCATCAACATGCGGCGGCGCTGGGCCGTGAACCTGGTGCCTGCAAAGGACCTGCTGTCAGACCTGCTGCAACGACGTCATGAAGTACGCGCCATCGCCATGCTGGCTGACCAGTCACCCCGCACCAGTGAGCACCAGCTGAGGCTGCAGTTCCTGGGGCGCGATACCGCCTTCTATCTCGGGCCGGAGCAGATCGCGCGCGCCACGCGCTATGGCGCCATCTACGTTTCGATGCGCCGGCTGCGCCGTGGATACTACCGGGCGGAGTGTCTGCCGCTGGTCGAGGCGAATGAAGCGCTGGCGCCCGGTGAGTTCACTGAGCGGTATGCGCGGATGGTCGAGAAGGATGTGCTTGCGGCCCCTTCCGAATGGACCTGGGGCCATCGAAGGTGGAAGCAGAGCCGCAAGTCGTAAGTGCGCCGCGCGGATGCCGCTGCGCGGATCTCGGGATTTCTCAGCCTGCCTCGCCGAGCTTGCTCGACAGATGGCTGGCCAGCTGCGCCACCGTCGGATGATCGAAGAGCTCGGTCAGATCCACCAGATTCGGATATTCGCGGTCGATCTGTTCGTGGATTTCGATCAGCTTCAGCGAGCTGGCGCCGATCTCGAACAGATTGTCCTGCGCGCTGAGCGTGCGTCCAGTAAGTACGCCATTGCAGATGGCCAGCAGCCGCGCCTCGATGGA
>DATNCK010000155.1:0-8485 GCA_035571575.1 Steroidobacteraceae bacterium
TGGCCGTGTCATCGGACTTTCCGCCGGCACCGGCTCTGCCTTCTCGCTGCTGCCGCCGCAGAACGCCTCGGGCAACTGGATCAAGGTGGTGCAACGCATTCCGGTGAAGATTGCGTTGCGGCCGGAGGAACTGGCCCAGCATCCACTGCGCGTCGGGCTGTCGACCACCACCGTCATAGATACGCATGATCGCAGCGGCGTGGTCCTGGCGGCTGAACCAGTGTCCGACATCCACGAAAACACGGTCTCCTATCAGCAGGATCTCAACGCCGCCGAGGCCGCGGCCCAGGCCATCATCCGCGCCAATTCCGGCCGCGAATAAGGCCGGACACCGATGGCCGACGCCGCAAAACCGCTGCCGCCGGGCGAATTTCCACCGCTGCGCGGCGCCGCGCTGGTGGTCCTGTCGCTGGCCATCGGCATATCGAGTTTCATGGAAATTCTCGATATGACGATCGTGAACGTGTCGATTCCGTCGATCGCCGGCAGTCTGGGCGTCAGTCCCGCCGAAGGCACTTGGTCGATCAGCTCCTATCTGCTGGCCGCCGCGGTGGTGCAGCCGCTTGCGGGATGGATCGGGCGGCGTTTCGGCGAGGTGCGCACCTTCGTCACCTCCATCGTGCTGTTCGTGGTGTTCAGCATGATCTGCGGCATGGCCACCACCATGCCCATGCTGATCGTCGCGCGCCTGATGCAGGGTCTGGTGTCCGGTCCGATGATGTCGGTGGCGCAGGCGCTGCTGCTGCGCAACTATCCGGTGCACCTGCGCGGACTGGCGCTCGGCCTTTGGGCCATGGTGGTCATCGTCGCGCCCATCGTCGGTCCGGTGCTGGGCGGCTGGATCACCGACAATCTTTCCTGGCCCTGGCTGTTCTACATCAATGTGCCCACGGGCCTCGCCGCCGCGGCGGTGAGCTGGCTGCTGCTGCGCAAGCGTGAATCGGCACGTGTGAAAGTACCCGTGGATGCCGTCGGTCTGGCACTGCTGGTCATCGGCGTGGGCGCGCTGCAGTTCATGCTGGACAATGGCAACGAGAAGGACTGGTTCCATTCGCCCGAAATTGTCGCGGCTGCGGCCATCGGCGTGGTGGCTCTGACCTTCCTGATTCCCTGGGAACTGACCGACAAACACCCCATCGTCGATCTGCACCTGTTCCAGCGGCGTAACTTCCGCGTCGGTACGGTGTGCATCGCCTTTGCGTATTTCGCCTTCATGGGCGTCAACGTGGTGTTTCCACTGTGGCTGCAGACGGCATTGCACTACACCAGCACCTGGGCCGGCTTCGCGATGGCGCCCATTGGCCTGGTGGCGCTGGTGATGGCGCCCTTCATCGGACGCAACCTGCATCGCATCAACCTGCGCCTGGCCCCGACCATCTCCTTCTGCATCATGGCGGCCATGATGTTCTGGTTCTCGACGCAGACCGAACAGGCCTCGTTCAGCCAGATCGCACTGCCCCGCTTCATCATGGGTTTCGGCCTGCCGCTGTTCTTCCTGCCGCTGAACCAGATCATCATGGCGGGCATCCCGGCGGCTGAAATCGCCTCTGCAGCGGGACTTTCGAACTTCGTGCGCACCTTCTCCGGCAGCATTGCCACTGCCGTTTGTGTGTTCATCTGGAACAACCGCACCGAACAGCACTACGCCACGCTCACTGAGCACATCACGCCGGACTCCCCCGCCTGGGCGGCCTACCAGGCGCAGATGGCGCAGGCCGGCATCACCGGCGATGCGGCGATGGCTTCGACCGCGCAGGTGCTGAACAACCAGGCGCTGACTCTGGGCGCCAATGATGTCTTCCACATCATCATGGTGTTGTTCATCCTGCTGATCCCCATGGTGTGGCTGGCGCGTGGGCCATTCCGCGCCGTGGGTACAGGGGGTGCGCATTGAAGCGCGTAGCTGCCTCAATGCGCGGCTGGGGAAGCTGCGGTATTAGATAAGTCCCTGCAGATAAGTCGCGCTGGCGCTTTCCGGGAATACTTCGTTGTCCAGGCTTCGCGGCTGCACCTGCAGATGATCGCGCAGCACGGTCTTGATCACAGAGCGCAGATCCGTGGTGGGCTGCAGATCGCGGCCCTGATACAGCGCTGAGCTGGCGAGGCCGGGCCATTGGCCGATCATGCGACCACCTTGCACGGCACCGCCCAGCACGAACGCCGCGGCGCCGGTGCCATGATCTGTTCCGCGCGTGCCATTGACGGCCACGGTGCGGCCGAACTCCGTTGCCACCAGCACCACGGTGTGATCCCAACTGCTGCCCAGTGAGTCGCGCAGCGCACGCAGACCCGCATCGAGTCCCGCCAGACGCAGCGCCAGCGCGCCCTGGTCGGCACCTTGATTGGCATGGGTATCCCAGCCGGTGGTCTCGAACACGGCCACGCGCGGACCTTCGGGCTGTGCCAGAAAGCCCGCGGTGGCTCTGGCGGTCTGACTCAGCTGCGCCACGCCGGCAGCGCGTGCGCCTCGGGCGTTCATGCCACTTGCCTCACCAGCCATCTCATCAGCGGCGAGCGCATCGGCCAGCCGCTGCGACAGCAACTCATCACGCGAATACATCTGCGCGATGCGTTGCAGAGTATCGCTCTCCAGATCAGGCAACCGTGCGGGCGACCAGGAGGCCACTGCGGTGGGCCCGCGCATCACCAGCGGGATGTTCGCGCCAAGGGCGACGCCCGCATTGCGCCCGCTGCCACGGGAGCTGGTGGGCAAGGCAGCCAGCGCACGGTTCAGCCACCCGGACTGCGAGGCATGCGGCCGTGTGTAACCGCTTTCCAGCACATCCTGCGCATCGAAGTGCGAGCGCTCGCGATAGGGCGTAGCCACCGCGTGCGCCACTGCCAGCTGCTTCTGTCCCCACAGCTCGGCAAGAAAGCCCAGCGAAGGGTGCAGTGCGAAGGTGTCATCGAGGCGGTGCGCCGCTGGCGCATGCGAGAGGTCCAGTTCGCCACGCCAGCGCAGGTAGTCCGGGTCACCGATGGCGGGCACCGCGGCCAGTCCATCGAGCGCACCCCGCAACAGCACGAACACGAGACGCTGCTCACCGCTGCCGGTGGCGCCGAACGAGACGCGCGAGGCCAACAGCCCGCCACTGCCTGCGATGCCAGCGGCCAGCGCCGCCCGCAATATCTGCCGACGTTGATGATCCATGAACTGCTCCTTGCGCCGCCCTCAGCGCCGCATGAACTCCGGTGAAGCCAGCAACAGCGTCAGGGCCTGCGCACCATCCTGTGCGCGCGCCACCGCCTCGTGAGTGCCGGCCGACAGCGAGGCGCCGAGCGATGCCGCCGCCAGCTGCTGCGCATCGCGCGAACTGCCGAGCCTCTGGCCCAGTTCCTGCGCCCATTCCAGGCGCTTCAGCAGTGCCGCCGAACCGTCCCAGTCGGCGCTGCGATCGGGCCAGCCGGCCGGCGAACCGGGCTGAAAACTGCGCTGTCCCAGCAACTCGAACACGCGCAGATCCTTGTCACTTGCGAAGGGCAACGACAGCGCGCGATAGGTGGACAGCACGTATTCCGTGGGCGTCTTGAACTTGGCCAACGGCACACGCCACGCTTCGGGAGATTCGATCAGCGCACGATAAGTGGCCGGCAGGTCACCCTGCGCGTCGAGATAGGCACGTGTGAGCCGATCCACCAGCGCTGCTGGCGGCTCGTCCGCGACGAAGTGTCGTGCCAGCTTCATGGCCAGATGGCGCGCGGTATGCGGATTGACAGCCAGAGCGCGAAGACCGGCCTCACCCTGCGCGATGCCATCCTCGGCGTAGCGTCTGCCCAACAAGCTGCGAGCGCCGGGCTCGTGAAAAGCTTCGCGGAAAAAGAACCGGCCCGGCTCACCGCCGCGCAGACGTCCGCCGTCACCGCCGATGGACCAGCCCGTGATCATCGCCGCCAGCGCTTGTACATCGGACTGGGTGTATTTGCCGTCCACGCCCAGCGTGTGCAGTTCGAGGATCTCGCGGCCGAGGTTTTCATTCAGCCCCAGTGCGCGGCCGCGACGGCCCGCCAGCTGCGCCGCCTGCGAGTTCGGACCGATGGACTGCTGATTGTCGAGATACAGCAGCATGGCCGGATGCCGCTCCACAGCCAGCAGCATGTCGGCAAAGTTGCCCAGCACATGCGGCCGGATGGCTTCGCGCTCCATGGCACCGGCCAGCCCGAGCACAGCCCGCTTGTCCACCGAGACAGCGAAATGATTGCTCCAGAAGAACACCAGGCGCTCGAGGAAATCGTTCTCGCGCAGGATGGCGGCGCGACTGCGCGCGCCGACGTCGGCCTGATAGGCAGGTTGATAGATCTCGCGCAGCGCACGGGCTGCGCGCAGTACATTCACCGTGCCGGCTGCAGGGGATGACCCGGATGGATCCTGTTGCTGCGGCGCTGGCGGCCGCTGGTTGGCGCTGCGCAACGCGTCGCGCTCTGCGATTACCCTGGCCAGCAGCTCATGCGAAGCCGGGAGATCCTCCTCGATCAGCGGCGGCGCGGCACGCAGCTGCGCAACTACGGCATCGCGGGCCTGACTGCCCAGGCGCGCCAGATCGCCCGGCCGGGCCCCGAAGCCGAAGCGGTTCGCGGCGATGGCACCATCGGTTGCCGACACATGCGCTCCTTCGTCCCGGAATACGGGACGCTGGTGCAATCAACGCGCAGCGGACCGACTGGTTGACGCGAGACCTTGCGCCGCTTGCGTCATTTGCCCTTTTTTTCGGTCTCCAGCCGCTGAGCCAGCGCCTCGCGGGCAGTCTGGACGTACTTCTTGCACCCCTCGACATCCTTCACGGCCTCGGTGTTGGGCTTGCCCGTATCCAGCCGCTCGAACAGCCTCGACTGATTGGGATGCGGCGTCAGCAGCACTTCGCAGGGCAGCGCTTCGATGCGCGCAAAGGATTTCTGGAAATTCGCCAGCACATCGGCGTGATCGGTAAACCGGTACTTGTCCGCCGACACTGGCGAGAGGCTGTCGGCGTACACCGCCTTCAGGCATTTGCTTCCCTCGCAGGCATCCCAGGTCCAAGTGGCGCCACCCGGCGTGTGCCCCGGTGTGGCGACAACATGGAGCCGCAGGCTGCCGATGCCCAGCTGCTGGTCATCCTGAACCACCCAGACATGGGCCACTGGCGGGAAGCCGGAGTTCTTCGTTGCTGCCTGCGGATCATCCTTGTTCTGCTTGCCGCTGGTCAGCACGTCATTGGCCGGACGCAGCGCGTACACATCGGCGCCACTTTCACGCTGCAGCTCGGCGATACCACCCGCGTGATCCGGATGCACATGCGAATTGAGGATGGCCTTCACGTCTTTGAGGCTGAAGCCCAGCGCTTCGATGTTGGCCTTGATCACCGCCGCTGATTCCGGCAATCCGCCGTCGATCAGCACGTGACCGAAATCCGATGTGATCAGGACCGAACTGAGCTGGTCCGTGCCGACGTAGTAGGTGTTGCCGAAAATCTTGAAGGGCTTGTGCGGCGCATTCCACGCCGCACGGGCTGCGGGCCCCGTCTTGCTGTCGGCCGCCAGTGCGCCGCCGGCCACACCCGCAACGGCCAGCATCGCGCAGAAGAGTGTCTTGGACTTGATCATCTTTGCCGCCCCGTGCTCCATATTGTCCTCGAATATTCTCTTTGTTCAATCCGTCCAGCGTCGCGCATTGCGGAACATGCGCATCCAGCCCGAGTATTCGCCGGCGCCCGGCGGATACCAGGAATTCTGCGCCACGCGGAAGGACCGCTCCGGATGCGGCATAGTCAGCAGCACGCGTCCGTCGCGGCTGGTCACGGCGGCAATGCCCAGCGGCGAACCGTTGGGATTGGCGGGATAGCGCTCAGCCGCCCTGCCGTTTCCGTCCACGTAGCGAAATGCAGTCAGGCCCGAACGCGAAAATTCCTCGCGCTGGGCATCGCCTGCAAATTCAGCCCTGCCTTCACCATGCGCCACGGCGATGGGCAGGATGGAATCGGCCATATCCGACAACAATATCGCCGGCGAGTTCAATATCTGCACCTGGCTGAAACGGCCCTCGAACTGCTCACCGCGGTTGCGGACAAAGCGCGGCCAGGCCTCGGCACCGGGCACCAGCTCTTTCAGGGCCGCCATCATCTGACAGCCATTGCATACACCCAGCGTGAAGGTATCGGTGCGGGCAAAGAACGCGGCGAACTCATCGCGGGTACGCGCATGGAACAGGATGGACTTGGCCCAGCCCTCGCCCGCGCCCAGCACATCGCCGTAGGAGAAGCCGCCGCAGGCTATGAGGCCACGGAACTCCCGCAGCGAGCGGCCTGCCAGCACATCCGACATGTGCACGTCATGCGGCTCGAAGCCTGCGAGATCGAGCACCGCGGCCATCTCCACCTGACTGTTGACGCCCTGCTCGCGCAGCACCGCCACGCGCGGCCGCGCGCCGCGGCTGATGTAAGGTGCGGCAATGTCCTGATCGGGATCAAACTGCAGCCGGAGCTGCAGTCCGGGATCCTTCATGTCGAGCTGTGCCGCAAATTCCTCGACAGCGCAGCCAGGCTCATCCCGCAGCAGTCGCATGCGATGCGAAGTTTCACTCCACGCGCGGCGCAGCGCCTTCCAGTCGGCGGCATAGCGCTCGCTGCCGCAGCGGAACTGCAGCGTCCAGTCCTGCGTGGGCGCACCGATGTCGTGAACCTGCGTCGTCAATCCCTGCGCGGCGAACAGCGCCACGACCGCAGACACATCGGCCGCGCGCACCTGCAACACAGCGCCGGGCTCTTCGGCGAACAACCGCGCCGCAAGGCCAGGAACTGCGCTGCCACCTCCTTCAGGAAGATCGACAGACAGACCGCAATGCGAAGCAAAGGCCATCTCGGCCAGCGTGGCGAACACACCGCCGTCGGAAATATCGTGATACGCCAGCAACAGATCGCGCGCACGCGCAGCGCGCAGCGCGGCGGCGAAACCTTTCAGCAGCGGCGGTGAATCCAGGTCCGGCGGCTCACCACCCAGGGCGCCGTACACCTGCGCCAGTATCGATCCACCCAGCCGGTTCCTGCCGCCCGCCAGATCCACCAGCAGCAGCCGCGTGTCGCCCACGTCATTGCGCAGCAGTGGGGTCTGTGCGCGCCGCACATCGCGAACCGGCGCAAAAGCCGAGACGATCAGCGACACCGGAGCCGTGACTGATTTGCCGCCCGCAGCGTCGTTCCAGGCCGTGTGCATGGACAGCGAGTCCTTGCCTACCGGAATGGCGATGCCCAGCGCCGGACACAGCTCCATGCCCACGGCACGCACGGCGTCATACAGCGCGGCATCTTCACCTGGTTGGCCGCAGGCGGCCATCCAGTTCGCCGACAGGCGGATGTGTCCCAGCGTTTCGATATCGGCAGCGAGGATATTGGTGATGGCCTCGGTTACGGCCACGCGCGCCGCAGCGGCGGGATCGAGCAAGGCCAGTGGCGTGCGTTCTCCCATCGCCATGGCTTCACCGCCATGTCCGAAGTAATCGCTCAGTGTCAGCGCCACATCCGCCACCGGCACCTGCCAGGGGCCCACCATCTGATCGCGGCTGATCTGGCCACCGACGGTCCGGTCGCCGATGGTGATCAGAAAGGTCTTGTCGGCCACGGTCGGATGCGCGAGCACGCGCAGCGCCGCCTCGGCGACATCGATGCCAGAGACATCGAAAGATCCGCGCGCCGACGCGATGCGCCTGACATCACGCTGCATCCGCGGCGGCTTGCCGAGCAGCACATCGATGGGCATCTGCACGGGATGATTGTCGAACTGGCTGTCGTGCACATCGAGCAGCCCGTCGTCGGTGAGACGACCGACCACGGCAAACGGGCAACGCTCGCGCCGTGCAATAGCCTCGAAGCGGGCCAGGCCCCGCTCGGAGATCGCCAGCACATAGCGCTCCTGCGCCTCATTGCACCAGATCTCCATCGGCGACATGCCGGGCTCGGCATTGGGCACGGCACGCAGTTCTATACGCGCGCCGCGATGACTGTGCGCCACCGCCTCGGGAATGGCATTCGACAAACCACCCGCGCCCACGTCATGGATGAGATGGATGGGGTTTTCATCACCCAGCGCCCAGCAGCGATCGATGACCTCCTGTGCCCGGCGCTGCATTTCCGGGTTGCCGCGCTGCACGGAAGCGAAATCAAGGTCTGCCGTGGATTGCCCTGCCCCCACCGAAGAAGCCGCGCCACCACCCAGGCCGATCAGCATTGCTGGTCCGCCCAGCACCACCAGGTGCGCGCCCACCGGCACGTCACCCTTCAGTGCCTGCTCGCGACGCACATTGCCCAGGCCACCCGCGATCATGATGGGTTTGTGGTAGCCGCGCGCCCGCGTGCTGCCGGCCTCCACATGCTCGAAGCTGCGGAAATATCCGGCGATGCAGGGCCGGCCAAATTCATTATTGAATGCGGCCGCTCCCAGCGGGCCCTCGGTCATGATGTCCAGCGCGCTGGCGATGCGATCGGGCTTGCCGATGCTCTGCTCCCAGGGCTGCAGAAAA
>DATNCK010000156.1:0-3283 GCA_035571575.1 Steroidobacteraceae bacterium
GTGCGCAAGCGCCTGGAGCATGTGCTGGTCGCCATCGAAGGCGAGATGGATGTGCTGCAGATCGAGAAGCGCATCCGCGGCCGCGTCAAGGCGCAGATGGAAAAGTCGCAGCGCGAGTACTACCTGAATGAGCAGATGAAGGCCATCCAGAAGGAACTCGGCGAGATGGAGGACGGTGGCAACGAGATCACCGACCTCGAGCAGAAGATCGCCAAGGCCGGCATGCCCAAGGAGGCGCGCGACAAGGCCACGGCCGAGCTCAACAAGCTGAAGATGATGTCACCGATGTCCGCCGAGGCCACGGTGGTGCGCAACTACATCGACTGGCTGGTGAAGGTGCCCTGGAAGAAGCGCACGCGCGTGTCCAAGGACATCGCCAACGCGCAGAAGGTGCTGGACCAGGACCACTACGGCCTGGAGAAGGTGAAAGAACGCATCGTCGAGTATCTGGCGGTGCTGCAGCGGGTGGAGAAGATCAAGGGTCCCATCCTGTGCCTCGTGGGTCCTCCCGGCGTGGGCAAGACCTCGCTGGGTCAGTCCATCGCGCGCGCCACGAACCGCAAGTTCGTGCGCATGTCCCTGGGTGGTGTGCGCGACGAGGCCGAGATCCGCGGCCACCGCCGCACCTACATCGGCTCGATGCCCGGCAAGGTCGTGCAGAACATGGCCAAGACCGCCGTGCACAATCCGCTGTTCCTGCTCGATGAAGTGGACAAGATGGCCATGGACTTCCGTGGCGATCCCTCATCGGCGCTGCTGGAAGTGCTCGATCCGGAGCAGAACTCCACATTCAATGACCATTACCTCGAGGTCGACTTCGATCTCTCGGAGGTGATGTTCATCTGCACCGCCAACAGCATGAACATTCCGGCGCCGCTGCTCGATCGCATGGAAGTGATCCGGCTGCCCGGCTACACCGAAGATGAAAAGCAGAACATCGCCAAGCGCTACCTGCTGCCCAAGCAGATCACCGCCAATGGCCTGAAGGATGGCGAGTTGAAGGTGGCCGACGAGGCGCTACTCGACATCGTGCGCTACTACACGCGCGAGGCCGGCGTGCGCAGTCTCGAACGCGAGATCGCCAAGATCGCACGCAAGGCGGTCAAGACGCTGCTGCTCGAAAAGAAGAAGGGCGCCTCGCTCACTGTGAACTCGAAGAACCTCGAGAAATTCCTGGGCGTGAAGCGTTTCCGCTACGACGAGGCCGGCGAGCTGGATCGCGTGGGACAGGTTACAGGCCTGGCCTGGACGGAAGTCGGCGGCGAGCTGCTGTCCATCGAAGTGGCGGTGCTGCCCGGCAAGGGGCGACCGCTCTCTACCGGCAAGCTCGGCGATGTGATGAAGGAATCCATCCAGGCCGCGATGACGGTGGTGCGCAGCCGCAGCGACATGCTCGGACTCGACAAAGACTTTTACTCCAACACCGATTTCCACGTGCATCTGCCCGAAGGCGCGCAGCCCAAGGATGGTCCATCTGCCGGTATCGGCATCTGCACGGCCATGGTGTCGGCGCTGACCAAGATCCCGGTGAAATCATCGGTGGCCATGACCGGTGAGATTACGCTGCGGGGTGAAGTGCTGCCCATCGGTGGTCTGAAGGAGAAGCTGCTGGCCGCGCATCGTGGCGGCATCAAGCAGGTGCTCATTCCGACGGAAAACGAAAAGGACCTGGTCGAGATTCCCGACAACATCAAGGGCAAGCTGGACATCAAGACCGTGCGCTGGATCGACGAGGTGCTGCAATACGCGCTGGTACGGCAGCCCACGCCGACGGTGACTGCGGCGGCGGCTGGCAAGGCCAGCGCAGGCGCCAAGCGCGTACGGCGCGGGCGTCGCGGCTCCAAGGTTGTGCAGGCGCACTGACAGCTTGATCGCCGGCCGGGCCCTTCGGGGCCGGTGGCGAGGTGTGCGCTATTTCTGGTGCTGGGCGCGCCGTTCCTCTAGACTACGCGCCCTCGCGCTCAGGGGCCCCTAACTGACCCTGGCGCGGACTGGACGGGAAGCTGCAGAGCTTGCAGGATTTTGCCGGCACGGGTGCTTAGCTCAGCTGGTAGAGCGTCGCCCTTACAAGGCGAATGTCGGGGGTTCGATCCCCTCAGCACCCACCAGTCCACGAGGCCACAGTGGAGCGGTAGTTCAGCTGGTTAGAATACCGGCCTGTCACGCCGGGGGTCGCGGGTTCGAGTCCCGTCCGCTCCGCCACTTTCGTCAAGCGCTCAGTGCCCGCACTTTCAGCGTCTCGGCGGAAGCTGGCTTGCCGCACAGCGCTGCCAGCTGCGCGGCAGTCATCGGCCGTCCATACAAGTATCCCTGTGCCGCATCGCAGCCGCAGGACTCCAGCAATTGCGCCTGCGCCAGTGTTTCCACGCCTTCGGCCACGGTCGTGAGCCCCAGCTCCTGCGCCATGTGAATCACCGCGCGCGCGACCCCCGCATCGCGCGCATTGGAATCGATGTCGCGGATCAATGACTGATCCATCTTCAGCTTGCTCGCTGGCAGGCTCTTCAGATAACCCAGGCTCGAATAGCCGGTACCGAAATCATCGATGGCCACGCCTACGCCCATGCGGCGCAGCCGCTCGAGCGTTGCGGTAACCATGTCGCGCTCTTCCATCAACACCGATTCGGTGATTTCCAGCTCCAGGCAGCGTGGTGGCAGGCCGCTGCTGCGCAGAGCCTCCAGTACCGATTTCTCCAGATTGCCGCGACGGAACTGCAGTATCGACAGGTTCACTGCGATGCTGCGAATGGCCACGCCTGCCGCATGCCACGCTGCGCCCTGGCGGCAGGCCTCGTTCAGCACCCAGTCACCGATGGATACGATCAGTCCGCTGCGTTCGGCCACCGGAATGAAGGTGGCCGGAGGCACCAGGCCCAGATCAGGATGCTGCCAGCGCAGCAGCGCTTCGGCGCCGGCGATCTGGCCGCTGTGCAGGTCGATGATGGGCTGGTAGTGCAGCAGCAGTTCTTCGCGCTCCACGGCGCGCGCCAGCCCGCCGCGCATGTGTATGCGCGCCGAAGCTTCGGCACTCATCTGCGCATCGTAGAAGCGGCAGGTGTGGCGACCGGCGGCCTTGGCCTGGTACATCGCAATGTCGGCCTGCTTGAGCAGATCGGCTGCGCCTTGCGCTTGAGGGCCGAACAGCGTGGCGCCCAGGCTGCAGGTACTGCGGTATGGATGCGCACCCAGTGTGTAGGGCTGGTTCAGGCTTTGCAGGATCTTGTCACCAATCTGCTGCGCCAGCGTTGCTGCATGGTGTGCGTTTTCCGACAGGTCCTTGAGC
>DATNCK010000157.1:0-2871 GCA_035571575.1 Steroidobacteraceae bacterium
CTGGGCCGAGGTCTGGCTCGATGGCAGCGGCTGGGTGCGCATCGATCCCACCGCCGTGGTGGAGCCCGAACGGCTGGAGGGCAGCCTGCCGGAGATCATGGGCGCAGCGGCATCGGCCACACAGCGGCTGATGATACGGGCGCCGTGGCTTCGGAATGTGCGCGATGGCTGGGACGCCGCCGCCAACTGGTGGCAGGAACGCGTCGTCAACTACAACCAGGCCCTGCAATCGGGCTTGCTGGAGCGGTTGGGACTGGGATGGGCGGACTACCGTACGCTGGCGCTGATCCTGCTCGGGGGCGCTGCACTGTGGCTGGCATGGATCTGGTTCGGCACCACAGGACGCAGGCAGACCCGCCCCGACGCGCCAGGCCGCCTGTGGCTGGCGTTCATCGATCTGCTGCAGCGGCGTGGGCTGGTCATTGCCGCACATGAGGGACCTCGCGCCATTGCGCGTCGCGCCGCGCAACGGTTTCCCGCGCTGTCCTCGAGCATCGAGCAGTTCACGGCTGGCTATGAGCAGTGGCGCTTCGGTGCAGAGGGGCCCACGCCCCCGGTGGCACTCAGCGCGATGCGCCGGCGGCTGCGCTCGATGACGAACGCCAGTCGCGCGGCTCGTCGGTCACCGGCGCCAAGATCCGGCGCGCGATGATGATGAAAGCCAGCAGCACGAGAATATTGAGTCCCTGCGCCTTTCCGACGGGCATGCCAAAGCGCGTAGTTGCCAGATGCGCCACATTGGCCCAGATGAACGGGCCCGCGATCGCCGAGAATCGTCCCACCATTCCGTAAAGTCCGTAGAACTCACCGATACGGTCTGGCGGCGTCAGACGCAGCATCAGCGGCCGGTCGGCGCTCCAGATGCCGCCGAGCGCAACGCCTGCCATCACTGCCACCACGAACAGCGCGGCTATGGGCAGGTTGAACAGTCCTGCAGCCGCCGCCAGCAGAAAGGTCGCGACCCAGAGCCACAGCACACGGTCCAGTGTGCGGCGCGGACCAATCCGGTCCACCCAACGGCCCCAGACAAACCCGCCGACGACGGCGAAACCGATCGCTGCGGCCATGACATACATCACCAGGCGCTGGGCAGCGGCTTCGTCCCGGCCTGAAGCCACGGCCACGTTCACCACATACAGCCCCATGAACGCAATCACCGTGTTGATGGCATCGGTGTAGAAAACCCGGCCGATGAGGAAACGCAGCAGCCCTGGATACTGACGGCCGCTGCGCAAGGTCGCCAGCGTCTGCGCTGAGGATTCACGGATCATCCTCAAGGAAAATACCTGCCGCGGATGAGGATTGCCGCGCTCGCGCACGAAGAGGAAACAAGGCAGCGCGAAGACCAGAAAGCCCACGGCGACCAGCGTGAAACGCAACACCATATCTGAAGTGATGAAGCCGAGCCCGATCGCCAGGAACGAGCCGAAATATCCAATGCCGACGCCGATGCCGGAAATCCTGCCGCGGTTCTCCTCGGTGGATACCTCCGGCAGCATGGCATCGTAGAACTGCAGTCCCGCCTGGTAGCTGGCATTGGCGATGATGAAGGCCAGCATCGTGGGCCAGAACCCGACGCGACCCAGCAGCAGCGTGCAGCCGATGCACAGCAGCGTGCTCACCACCAGGAACGGCATGCGGCGCCGCGCGCGATCGGTCATCGCACCCAGCAGCGGCGAGACGATGAAGATCAGCAGGTACGAAACAGAACTGATGTTGCCGTACAGCGTATCGGCGCGTTCGCTGCCCACCTGCCCGCGCACCCACAGGGAAAAGTACAGCGAGACGATGCCCATGGAGAACATCGTGTTGGCCAGATCGTAGGTGATCCATCCCCACACAGCGCGCCGCGTGATGGGATGCGCGTTCATCAGGCGTGACTCTCGCGAGTCTCCTGGAACGACAGGTCGGGCCAGCGTTCCAGTGTAAGACCGAGGTTGACGCGCGACGGCGCGAGATAAACCAGGGCACCCGAGTGATCGAGCGCGAGATGATCGTGCGCCTTGCTGCGGAATTCCGCGAGCTTCTTGTCGTCGCCGTACACCCAGCGCGCGGTGTGCACGCCGACTGTCTCAAAGGTGCATTGCACGCTGTACTCATCCTGCAGCCGGAAGGCGACCACCTCGAATTGCAGCTGGCCGACGGCACCGAGAATCAGGTCGTTGTTGCGCAAGGGCCGGAACAGCTGCGTGGCGCCCTCTTCGCACAGCTGGTCGAGGCCCTTCTGCAACGCCTTGATCTTCAGCGGATCCTTCAGCACCGCGCGGCGGAACATCTCCGGCGCAAAGTTCGGGATGCCGGTGAAGGTGAGCTTCTCGCCTTCGGTGAACGTGTCACCGATGTTGATGGTGCCGTGATTGTGCAGCCCGATGATGTCCCCGGCCCAGGCTTCGTCGACCGCGCTGCGATCGCCAGCCATGAAGGTCAGCGCGTCCGCAATCCGGATCTCTTTGCCGAGCCGGGGATGGTAGAAGCGCATGCCTGGCGCATAGCGGCCGGAGCAGACACGCATGAACGCGATGCGGTCGCGGTGCCCCGGATCCATGTTCGCCTGGATCTTGAACACGAAGCCGGTGAGCTTCGATTCGGCCGGATGCACCGTGCGCTCCCGCGCCGCACGAGGCAGCGGCGGCGGCGCATTCGCCGTAAAGCTGCGCAGCAGCTCCTCGACACCGAAATTGCTGATTGCCGAGCCGAAGAACACCGGCGTCTGCCGGCCCGCCAGATATTCCGCCACATCGAATCTGGTGGCCGCGCCGCGCACGAGCTCCACTTCTTCGCGGAAGGGGGCGGCGCGATCGCCGAGAAACTCGGTTGCCGCATCGCTCATCAGACCCTGAATCACACGGTTGTCGCCGCGGGTGCCTCGCT
>DATNCK010000158.1:0-4648 GCA_035571575.1 Steroidobacteraceae bacterium
CTGGAGTAGACGAGCATTTGCGAGCTGGTGTTGATGCCGAGAGAGGCAAGGGTGGCCTTCAAATAGCCCGTCTCTGCATCGAATGACAGTTGCTCCTTGCCTTCAGTTACTCGGCGGCCCAGTGCGCCAACTCGATCCTGAAATGGTTCATTGTCATAGCCGATCGCGGAGTCATCCAGGGAGCCGATACCGCGCCTTTCGCCAGGAGGTCGTGAGGCTTCCTGGATGGTCAGCTGTTGCGCACCGCATGGATGGCCGAGGCATATCCACAGCGTGATGATGAAACCTGAGACGCGCACGGCGTTACGGCGCTATACGCATCGATTTCCATTCTTCGATCTTCACCCGGGCGACCAAAGGTGCATCTGCACGCCCATTGGGATGGAGCACCAGCGCTTCTCCATCGGCCAGGCCCGCGCCGAGATCGGGAAAAGCTTCGCTGATGTTCGGAGCATGCGTCACGATCACGGTGTTCCGGCCCGGTTGCGGCGATTCGGCGGATCGGGCCCGCAGCCAGGCGCCACGCTTGCCGTCGGACTGACTCTGCATGCTCGCCCCAGAATCACCCAATTCGGGCCGCGGCTTGGCATCGCCGAGCCGCGCAAGTCGTACAGTCTCGAGTGCCCGATAGGTCGGACTTGAGAGCACTTCGCCAATCGGAATGCCGAGACGCCGCAGTGCCTCGCCCATGTCCTGTGCCGTCTTGCGGCCCACTTCGTCCAGTTGTCGTTCTCCCTGGGTATTGTCTGCATTGACCAGCGCGGCATCTGGAGGCGTGCGTGGTGAGCTGGCATGACGCATGACAATGACATATCCGCCTGCGCGCAGCGCAGTTGGCAAGGAATCAAGCGGTACGGTCTGGCTGAAGCCAAGCATCGGAACGGACAGCCCCAGAATCACCTTGAGGCACTGACGCCGCATGCGAGACGGGCCGGACATCGGGTAGTTCATGACGGTTCCTGCGGTCGGGTGTGACTGGACTTCACTTGCGCTTGAACTCGAATAGCTCCACAAGGTTGCCGGAGGGATCTTAGAGCAGAATCGCCCGATCCGCGCCGCCGAAATTCTCACACCGTTCGGCCTGCCCGGAAAATTCTGGCAGCACCATCATGGCTCCATGGAAATCCGCATTGCCATTCTCACCTTGCTTCTGGGGCTGGCCACCTGGGCCTTGTATCGCCTTGCCGTCTCACTCAGAGGGCCCGAATGAGCGTCATCGACATCATCAGCCTGATCCTGGCGGGCGGGCTCACCGCATACCTGTTCTATGCGCTGCTGAAGCCGGAGAAGTTCCAGTGAGCGTCAACGGGATAGTGCAGATCAGCGTCTACCTGGCTGTATTGCTGCTGCTGGTGAAGCCACTGGGATTGTTCATGGCGCGTGTCTTGGAGGGCGAACGTACCTTCCTATCGCCGGTGCTGGGTGGGTTGGAGCGCCTGATCTACCGGGCAAGCGGCATCGACTCCGCACGTGAACAGGACTGGAAGCGCTACGCCATTGCGCTGTTGCTGTTCAACGCCATCGGATTCCTGTTCGTCTACTTGCTGCAGCGGTTGCAAGGCCTGTTGCCGATGAATCCGCAGGCCTTCAGTGGCGTGAGTCCGGATCTGGCATTCAACACGGCCGTGAGCTTCGCTACCAATACCAACTGGCAGAGCTACGGTGGCGAGACCACCATGAGCTATCTGACGCAGATGCTGGCGCTGGGAGTGCAGAACTTCCTGTCGGCGGCTTCGGGCATGGCGGTGATGGTGGCGCTGATCCGTGGCTTCTCGCGGCGGCAGAGCGACTCCTTGGGCAATTTCTGGGTGGATGTGACGCGCAGCACGCTCTATGTGTTGCTGCCGCTTTCAACCCTGCTGGCGCTGGTGCTGGTGAGTCAGGGTGTGGTGCAGAGCTTTGCGCCGAGCAAGGCCGTGACGCTGATCGAACCGGTGAGGATCGAGGCAGTGCAGGGCGCGCAGCCCAGTGCGGCGCAGAGCATCACCGAACAAGTCATCCCGCTGGGCCCGGCGGCCAGTCAGATCGCGATCAAGCAGCTCGGCACCAATGGTGGCGGCTTCTTCAACGTGAACTCCGCGCATCCCTTCGAGAACCCCACTCCGTTCTCGAACTTCCTGCAGATGCTGGCCATCCTGCTGCTTCCCGCTGCGCTGTGCTACACCTTCGGCCGCATGGTGCGCGATACACGCCAGGGTTGGGCCGTGCTCGCCGTGATGCTGGTGATCTTCGTGCCGCTCACCTTCCTGTGCTACGCGGCCGAGCAGTCCGGCAATCCATTGCTGCAACCCACGGCGGTTGATCAGCAGGCCTCAGCGCTGCAGCCGGGTGGCAACATGGAAGGCAAGGAAGTGCGCTTCGGCATCGCCAATTCCGCATTGTGGGCTTCCGCGACCACCGCGGCTTCAAATGGTTCTGTCAATGCCATGCACGGTTCCTTTACGCCGCTGGGTGGTCTGGTGCCGATGTGGCTGATACAGCTCGGTGAAGTCGTGTTCGGCGGCGTTGGCAGCGGCCTTTACGGCATGTTGATGTTTGCCATCGTGGCGGTGTTCATCGCCGGGCTGATGGTCGGCCGCACCCCTGAATACCTGGGCAAGAAGATCGAGGCCTATGAGATGAAGATGGCCTCGCTCACGCTGCTGATTCCCTGTGCGGTGGCGTTGCTGGGAACGGCTGTTGCAAGCGTGCTGCCGGATGCCGCCTCCAAGGTTGGCAATCCTGGGGCTCATGGCTTTTCGGAAATTCTCTACGCGTTCTCATCGGCGGGCAACAACAACGGCAGTGCCTTTGGTGGATTGTCTGCGAACAACCCGTTCTACAACACCGCACTGGGCATCGCGATGTGGATCTCGCGCTACTGGTTGATGATTCCGGTGCTGGCCATTGCAGGCAGCCTGGCGCGCAAGCGTCAGGTGGCCGTGACAGCCGGTACCTTGCCCACTCACACGCCACTGTTCATCGCGGTGCTGGTGGGCGTTGTGCTGCTGGTGGGTGCGCTTAATTTCGTGCCCGCGCTGGCGCTGGGGCCAGTGGTGGAACATATACAGATGGTGCTGCGATGAGTACGTCCGTGACATTCTTCAGTGGTCCGCTGCTGCGGACCGGTATTTCTGATGCCTTCCGCAAGCTCGATCCGCGGGTGCAGATACGCAATCCGGTCATGTTCGTGGTCTACGTGGGCAGTCTGTTGACCACCATCATCGGTGTGATGGCAGCCGCGAACGCGGATGCCGGGCTGGGCAGTCCCGGCTTCGTGCTCAGCATCGCCGCCTGGCTGTGGCTTACGGTCCTGTTCGCGAACTTCGCCGAAGCGCTGGCCGAAGGGCGTGGCAAGGCGCAGGCCGCGGCGCTGCGCTCCACGCGTCGCGACGTTCAGGCGCGCAAACTGCGCACACCGGAGGATTCGCAGCATTTCGACCTGACACCTGCCGCCGGCCTGCGCAAAGGCGATCACTTCCTGGTACAAGCCGGCGATGTCATTCCCGCGGACGGTGAGGTCGTCGTCGGAGTGGCCTCCGTCGATGAAAGTGCCATCACCGGTGAATCTGCCCCGGTGCTGCGCGAAGCCGGTGGCGACTTCTGTTCCGTCACGGGCGGTACGCGAGTGCTGTCGGATACGCTGGTGGTGCGCGTCACCAGCAATCCGGGCGAGTCCTTTCTCGATCGCATGATCTCCATGGTGGAAGGTGCCTCCCGCGGTCGCACGCCCAATGAACTCGCGCTGTCCATCCTGCTGGCCATGCTGACGCTGGTGTTCCTGTTTGCCACCGCCACACTGGCGCCCTTCTCACGATTCGCCGTCAACGCCTCGGGGCAGGGCGCCGTGGTGACCGTGGTCGTGCTGATCGCGCTGCTGGTGTGCCTGATCCCCACGACTATCGGTGGGCTGCTCTCGGCTATCGGCATCGCCGGTATGGATCGCATGGTACGGGCCAATGTCATCGCCACCAGTGGCCGCGCCATCGAGGCCGCCGGCGATGTGGATGTGCTGCTGCTGGACAAGACGGGCACCATCACGCTCGGCGACCGGCAAGCCACGGCCTTCTACCCTGCACCGGGTGTTGGAATCCAGGAGCTGGCTGATGTCGCGCAGCTGGCCTCGCTGTCCGATGAAACGCCCGAGGGCCGCTCCATCGTGGTGCTGGCCAAGCAGAAGTTCAGTCTGCGCGGCCGCGATCTGTCCAGCCACGCACACGTGTTCCACAAGTTCTCGGCGCATTCGCGTACCAGTGGCGTGGATCTCGACGGCCGCCGACTGCGCAAAGGTTCAGCCGATGCCATCCGCAAGCTGGTCGATATGGAACATGGCAGTTGGCCGGCCGAGGTCAATCGCGTGGTGGACGATGTGGCGCGACAGGGCGCAACGCCGCTGGTGGTCGCCGATGGCCCGCGCGTGCTGGGCGTGATCGAGCTGCGCGATGTGGTGAAGGGCGGTATCCGTGAACGCTTTGCGGAACTCAGGCAGATGGGCATCCGTACGGTGATGGTCACCGGCGACAACCGCCTGACCGCTGCGGCCATCGCGGCGGAGGCGGGTGTGGATGATTTCCTCGCCGAAGCCACGCCAGAGAACAAATTGGAGCTGATCCGCAAGTATCAGGCGGAAGGACACCTGGTGGCGATGTGCGGCGACGGCACCAATGAC
>DATNCK010000159.1:0-8156 GCA_035571575.1 Steroidobacteraceae bacterium
GCTGGGTTTTTTCGAACGAGGTGGACACTGGCCGCACACCGCTTGCGGCGATCGAGCCGGGCGCTGCCGTGCGTGTGGTGGATCATCGCGAGCGCTTTCTGGCCCATGCGCTGTTCAATCCACATGCGTTGATCTGCGCGCGCGTGGTGAGCAGCGTCGAGTCAGCCCCGATCACCTCGGCACTGTTCGAGCAGCGGCTGCGTTCAGCGCTGGCGCTGCGTGAACGATATGTGGGCGGCAGACACTATCGACTCGTCTATGGCGAATCCGATGGCCTGCCGGGGCTGGTGGTTGATCGCTACGGCGATGTGCTGGTGGGACAGATCGCGACGCTGGCCATGGAGCGTCGCCGCGGGCAGATCGAAGCGGCGCTGGCTGCCGTGCTGGGCCCGCTGCTGCTGGTATGGAAGAACGACAGTGGTGCGCGCGAGCTGGAGTCGCTGCCGAAAGAGGTATGCGCCGTGGGTGGCGAACTGCCGGCCGCGCTTGAAGTCATCGAGGCGGGGCTGCGCTTCAATGTGCCGCTGGCCGATGGCCAGAAGACCGGCTGGTTCTACGATCAGTGGTCCAATCGTGCGCTGCTGAGAACGCTGCTGCGGCCGGGCGCGCGCGTGCTCGATGTCTGCAGCTATGTCGGTGGCTGGGCGGTGTCCGCCATGGCTGCCGGCGCCGCCAGCGCCGCATGCGTGGATTCTTCGGCCATGGCACTGGAATGGGCGCAGCGCAACGCGGCGGCCAACAACGTGGACGTATCAGTGCATCGCGGCGATGCTTTCGACATGCTCGCCGCCATGGGAGCCGAGGGCCGGCAGTTCGATGTGCTCATCGTCGACCCGCCCGCGTTCGTGAAGCGACGCAAGGATCTGCCGCAGGGCAGTGCCGCCTATCGCAAGCTCAATCAGCTGGCACTGAAGCTCGCCGCCAGCGACGCACTACTGGTCAGCTGCTCCTGTTCCTGGCATCTGCCTCAGGAGGCCTTGCCCGAGCTGCTGCAGTCCGCCGCCATGCATACGGGCAATAGCCTGCGCATCATCGGCAATGGCGGGCAGTCCGTGGACCATCCGGTGCACCCGGCCATGCCCGAGACGCGCTATCTCAAGGCCGTGTTCGCCCACGTTTCCCGATAGAATTGCCGGATGCTGCATTATCCGAAGATCGATCCCGTCGCCGTGCACCTGGGCCCGATCCAGATCCACTGGTACGGCATCATGTATGTGGTCGGATTCGCCGTCGCGTGGTGGCTGGCGCGCCGGCAGGCCGCACGCCCGGGAAGCACCTGGAAGCGCGAAGACGTCGATGACCTCATCTTCTGGTGCATGGTCGGCGTGATCGTCGGCGGGCGCGTGGGCTACGTGCTGATCTATGTACTGGGATTCCAGCCCGAGCTGCTGCGCGAGGACTGGCTGTATCCGCTGAAGATCTGGAAGGGGGGCATGTCCTTCCATGGCGGACTCACCGGCGTGATCGTCGCCATGGCGCTGTTTGCGCGCTTCCGCGGCCGTCGCGTGCTCGATGTGCTCGACTTCACGGCTCCTCTGCCGGGCATCGGCATCTTCGCGGTACGAGTCGGAAACTTCATCAACAGCGAGCTGTGGGGTGCGCCCACCGAGTGGAAGTATGGCTTCCTCGTGCCTGAGCCCGGCACCAACCAGCTCATCGGCCGCCACGCCTCGCAGCTGTATGAGGCCGCCCTCGAGGGTCTGGTCTTGTTCGCGCTGCTGTGGTGGTTTACCCGGCGACCACGGTCAAGGGGCGCTGCGGCAGGGCTGTTCCTGGTGTGGTACAGCCTGGTGCGCTTCTGCATCGAGTTCGTCCGCGTGCCCGACTCGCAGCTGGGTTATCTGGCCGGAGACTGGGTCACCATGGGCCAACTGCTGTCACTGCCCATGTACGTGGCAGGCGTTGTGCTGCTGCTGCGGGCCAAGTTCAAGCCGCAGCCATCGGGCAACTACGTCGCGGCGTGAAGGCCTATCTGGAACTGCTGCGCGCCGTGCGCGAACGCGGTGCCCGCAAGGCGGACCGCACCGGCACCGGCACGCTGTCGCTGTTCGGCTGGCAGATGCGCTTCGATCTGGCCGCGGGCTTTCCGCTGGTCACCACCAAGCGCGTGCATCTGCCATCGGTGGTGCACGAGCTGCTGTGGTTCCTGCGCGGCGAGACCAATACCCGCTACCTGCGCGAGCATGGGGTCTCGATCTGGGATGAGTGGGCTGACGCGGAGGGTGAACTCGGCCCGGTATATGGCAAGCAATGGCGCGCCTGGGGCGCCGCCGACGGACGCAGCATCGACCAGCTGTCTGGCGTCGTCGATACGCTCAAGCGCAATCCGGATTCACGCCGCATGATTGTCAGTGCATGGAATGTGGGTGAGCTCGAAGACATGGCGCTGCTTCCCTGTCACGCGCTGTTCCAGTTCTACGTGGCAGAAGGCAAGCTCTCCTGCCAGCTGTATCAGCGCAGCGCGGATGTGTTTCTGGGGGTTCCCTTCAACATCGCATCCTACGCACTGCTGACTCACATGCTGGCGCAGCAGTGCGACCTTGTGCCCGGGGAATTCATCTGGACCGGTGGTGACTGCCATCTGTATCTGAACCATCTGGAGCAGGCCGACCTGCAACTGACGCGCACACCGCTTCCCATGCCGCAGCTGCAATTCCGCCGTCGGCCGCCCACTCTTTTCGACTATCAAGCAGAGGACATCGAATTCGTGAATTACCAGCATCATGCGCCCATCAAAGCGCCCGTGGCGGTCTGATCATGGCAACGAAGAAGGCAAAGGCGGGCGCCGCATCCAGTGCGCGCGGATCGGGCAACCAATGGCTGATCGTGCGGCGCTCGAAAGTGCATGGCAATGGCTGCTTCGCGCGAAAGTTCATTCCCAAGGGCACGCGCATCATCGAATACCTGGGCGAGCGCATCTCGCACAAGGAGGCAGATGCCCGTTACGAAGGCGATGATGTGAACAACAACCACACCTTCCTGTTCATCGCCGACCGCCGCACGGTGATCGACGCCTCCAATGGCGGCAACGAGGCACGCTGGATCAACCACAACTGCGACGGCAACTGCGAATCCGAGATCGAGAAGAGCCGCGTCTTCGTCGATGCGCGCCGGGACATCCAGAAGGGCGAGGAGCTGGGCTACGACTACCAGATCGGCCGCGACAAGAACGATCCGCCCAATGTGGATGAGATCTACGCCTGTCGCTGTGGGTCGCCCAAGTGCCGCGGCACGATGCTGTGGCCGGCCAAGCGGCCGAAGCCGCGTCGCAAGGCGAAGAAAAAAGTAGCAGCCAAGGCCGGCCGGACTGCTGCCAAGCGCGGCAAGTCCAAGCGCAGCACTGCCAGGCGCAAGACAAAGCGCGGCAAGAGCAGTCGGCGCACATGAAGTTGTCGGCCGTCGTCGCGGTTTCCGACAACGATGTCATTGGCCGCGACAATGCCTTGCCCTGGCACCTGCCCGCCGATCTGGCGTATTTCAAGCGCGTGACCATGGGCAAGCCGATTCTGATGGGCCGCCGCACCTATGAGTCCATCGGCAGGCCGCTGCCGGGACGGCGCAATCTGGTGCTCAGCCGGCGCGACTACCAGGCACCGGGCGTGGAACGTGTGGCTTCGGTGCAGGAAGCCTGCGAACGCGTGGCCGGGGTGCCCGAGATGATGGTGATAGGCGGTGCCGAAATCTTCAGGCTGGCGCTGCCGCAGATGAACTTCATCCACCTGACACGGGTGCATTGCCAGATAGAAGGCGGCGATACCTTCATGTTTCCGATTGCCCCGACCGAGTGGCGCGAGGTGCGGCGTGAGGAACATGCGGCGGATGCGCGCAATGCGCACGCCATGACCTTCATCGAACTGGAACGGATAGCGGCTCCAGCCGAGCGTTGATCAGTGCTGCCGCCATCTCGGGCGGCGCTTCCTCCGGCCGGGCCGTGAGTTCGTCGAGGATCTGCTGCTGAATGCGGCCGCGGCGCAGTGCGGTGGAGTAGGGGATTTCGTCATGAAACATCACCATCGCGTAGCGCGGAATGAAGCGGTCGGGGAAGGCGCGCTCCAGCGTCAGTGACAAGGCTTTCTGCCGCTGGAACAGCGGACTGCGCACGGTGTCGCGCATTTCACCGTAGTTCTCGAGGGCCATCTGTGCGATCGCCAGGCAATCCTCGCGGCGCGCTTCCTCAAAGCGCGTGAAGGCATGCGCCGGATCGTCGAGGAGCAGCGCATCCAGCGCGCGACAGTCTTCGAAGGCGCAGTTCATGCCCTGGCCGTGGAAGGGAACGATGGCATGCGCTGCATCGCCGATGAGCAGCAATTTTTCCCCGTCGTGCCAGCGCGGGCAATACACCGTGCCCAGCAGTCCCTGCGGATGCGCCGCGAACTGCTGCGCGATGTCCGGAACCATGGCGGCGAAGTCGGGGAAATGCCGGGCGAAGAACGCGTCGATGTCATCGGCAGATCGCAGCGCGTCGAAGCCGGGTTGATCCGTGCCCTGCTCCGGAGCAAGGCCCGCGGTGCGCGACAGGAACAGCGTTGCGGTGAAACTGCCATCGGCATTGGGTAGTGCGATCAGCATGTGGCCGCCGCGCGGCCAGATATGCAGCGCATCCATTGCCAGTTGCGGTGTGCCGTCGCGCAGCGGCACCAGCAGTTCCTTGTAGTCGTGTGGCAGGCGCGACTCGGTGACGGTGAAACCCTCGCGTTGCGCCAGTGCCTGGCGCAACACAGAGCCGGCACCATCGGCGCCGATGATGCGCGAGGCTTGTATTTGCAGCTCGCGTTGAGTGGCCGATTCGCGCATCAGCAGACGGCCTGCGCCTGCATAGTCCACGCACTGCATGCCGAAGTGCAGCGTCACCTGTGGCAGTTCGCGCGCGGCTTCGATCAACGCCGCCGTCAATGCGGCGCGCGATACCGACCAGATCACTTCATGTTCGCGCTGACCATAGGCGATGAACTGCTCTGGTCTGTCTGTCTCATGCAGGCGCCGACCACGCATGGGTACGAGCAGGGGCGCAATCCCCGACATCACACCCGCGGCCTCCAGCGCGCGCAATCCTCTGGCCGCAAGGGCCAGGTTGATCGACCGTCCCGCCTCGGCGCTGGCAGTGCGGGGATCGGCGCGCCGTTCATACAGTTGCACCGGCACCCCGCGACGCGCCAGCAGGATGGCCAGCAGGCTGCCCGCGGGCCCCGCGCCAACGATGTGCATCAAGCAGCGGACTCCAGTGCGGCGGCCAGTGCATCACAGAATCGCGCCACATCACCGTAACTGTTGTACAGCGGTGCCACCGCGACGCGCAGGATGTCGGGTTCGCGCCAGTCGGCAATCACGCTGGCGCGGCCCAGTGCTTCGAAGACACTGCGTCCTGCGGCCCGACCTGCTTTCAGGCGCAGCGAAAGCTGATTGCCACGCCGCGCAGCGGCGCGCGGAGTCAGCGGCTGTATGCGCGAGGCGAAGCGACTCTCGATCTGTTCGAAGATCAGTTCAGTCATTGCGAGGCCCTTGGCGCGCAGCGCCGGCATGCCGGCGGCATCGAACAGCGGCAGTGACGCCAGCAGCGGCGCGGCCGAAAGTACCGGCGGATTGCTCACCTGCCAGCCTGCCGCGCCTGGCGCCGGCTGGAATTGCGGTCCCATCTGGAAGCGCGTCGCGGGATCATGTCCCCACCAGCCGGCCAGACCCTGCATGGCGGAGCGTTGATGTCGTGAATGGACGAAAGCGCCGCCGAGAGCGCCCGGTCCGGCATTCAGGTATTTATAGCTGCACCAGACGGCGAAGTCCGCATCTGCGTCGTGCAGTTCCAGCGGCACATTGCCGATGGAATGGGCCAGATCGAATCCGCAGTGCGCGCCGGCGCGACGGGCGGCGGCGGCAATGCGCGCCAGGTCGAAGGCGCGACCGCTGCGATACTGCACGCCGGGCCACAGGATCAATGCGATCTCCTCGCCACGTTCTGCCAGCAGCTGTTCGAGTTGTGCCTCCTCAACGTCCTCGTGGCCGGTTGCCGGGAGCAGCTCGATCAGCGAGTCCTCGCCAAGGCCATGCCACTGGATCTGGCTGAGTACGGCATGCCGATCCGAAGGAAAGGCGCCGGCCTCGATGACAATGCAGCGCCGCCCGGCCGATGGCCGATAGAACGAGGCCATCAGCAGGTGCAGATTCACCGACAGGGAGTTCATGGCGACCACTTCGGTTTCGCGCGCGCCCGTGATGCGGGCCAGTGACGGCGCCAGCTGCTCCGCATAGCCGATCCACGCGCGCTCTGCTTCGTGATGACCCAGCACGCCCAGCCTTGCCCAGTCATCCAGTTCCTGTTGCACGCACCGCCGTGCTGCAAGCGGCATGAGGCCCAGCGAATGACCGCACAGGTAGATTGCGGGCTCGCCGCCCGCGCCTGGTGGCAATGCAAATTGCTGCCGGTACCGCGCCAGTCCGTCCACGGCATCGAGCGCCTGTGCTTGTTGGTGCGGTGATGTCATGGGCTGATCAAAGGCAGATGCACCGGACGGCTGGGTACTGCATCGCCGCTGAATGCGGGCAGCTGCAGCTGCAGCGCACAGGGGCCATCACGCAGCCGCGCAGGGAAGTTGGCCAGCTCGGTGATCGTGCAGGCAGCGCGCGTCGCGAGTGCGCGATCGGTGCAGTCTGGCGGCAGGCCGAAGAAGACCCGGTGCGCGGTGAGGCGGCCCTCGTCCCGGGTCCTGTCCACCGAAGGCAGATCGACCACCAGGTGTTCGATGCCTCGCATCACCAGCTCGCGCGCGAACTGGCGCGAAAGGTAGGGCGGGTTCGATGTCTTGAGATCGGCCCGTGTCCGCAGCAGCAGTGCGCGCGCTGGAAACGACGCATGAGGCTGCCAGGCGGCCAGCAGATCGTCGCGGGCTAGCAGGTGATCCCCGGCCTGAGGGGATGGATCAGTGTCGTCCGAACCGTTCGCGCTGCCTGGACGATCCTCCACCGCACGCGGCAGCACTGTAAGCAATAGTGCAGGGATCGGCTCGAATGGCACAAAGCGATGCAGAGGCACCTGCTGCAGCGTCAGATGGCTGACACTTTCCGTGTGTGTGCCATTGCAATGGGGAATGAGCGTGATGCTGTTGCAGTTGCAGCTCGCGCCCAGGATCACTTCGCCCTCGAAGCCCTCCGTTCGAAAAGGCGTGCTCGAAGCGGCAGGCGCGCCGAAGTGACGGGGATGGGTGGATTCGAAATCCAGCTCCAGCGCCAGCGAGGTGGCGGCAGAGTAGTCCACTTCGAGTGCGCCGTCTGCGGACATGTCAGTCCTGCGCAGGGCGCGCGGCTGGCACCGGCTGCACGGTGCCGCAGTTGCGGCAGGTGCGATGCGCTTCGCTGTCGTAGTAGCGCTGGAACACCGATGGAAACTGCGTCTCGATGTCGGTGAGTTCGAAGAATTCCTCGTAGAGCTTGTGGTGGCAGTTCTCGCAGTACCACTGCAGCCCGTCCTGCTCGCCGGCCACACGGCGGCGTTCGATGACCAGGCCCACGGTGTCAGGGAAACGCTGCGGAGAGTGCGGCACATTGGCCGGCAGCAGGAACATCTCGCCCTCGCGGATCGCGATATCGACGATGTGCCCCTCCTGCACAGTGCGCAGCCGCATGTCACCCTGCACCTGGTAGAAGAACTCCTGTCCGGGATCGACGTGAAAGTCGCTGCGCGAGTTGGGTCCGCCGACCACCATGATGATGAAGTCGCCAACTGGATACAGCATCTTGTTGCCCACGGGCGGCTTGAGCAGATGCCGGTGTGACTCGATCCACTTTCTGAAATCAATGGGCTGGAGCATGCTGTGGCCTTTCGGTCATGCTGTGAATCCTTGAAGGCCATTGTAGGGGCATCCATGCATCGCAATCGCGCAATCCTGTTGCTGGCTGGTGTGTTGGCGCTGGGCGGTTGCGCCACGGTGAAATCCCATTGGCCTTTCGGCCGCGCCAAGGCCGCGGCACCGGAGCCCGTGCGCGAGCTCACGGTGCAGGTAGCCGGCGATCAGATGCCCATCGTGCTGCAGTTCTGGGAGCGCAATACCCTGATCATCGATCTGCAGAGCGCGCCCGCCGCGGGCAGCGTGAAGCTGGCGCGTGAGGAGGGACATCGCTGGCCGGCGCGACTGGCCGTACGGATGTCGCCCGCGCGTTTCGAGGTG
>DATNCK010000160.1:0-2663 GCA_035571575.1 Steroidobacteraceae bacterium
AGATGTGCACGAACAGCTTGCCACCGGGCCTGAGCCAGCGGCCCAGGCGCGCGAACCACAGCTCGTGGTTGCGCAGGTGTTCGAACATCTCCACCGAGACGATGCGATCGAATTGGATATCGGCCGGGAAGTCGAGCTGATTGGCATCGCGGGTGATGACCTCGATGTTGCGAAGGCCGCGCTCCGCGGCTCGCGCCAGAATGAATTCGCGCTGCGGCCGTGAATTGGACACGGCGGTGATGCGGCTGTCCGGAAAGCGCGCCGCCATGGTCAGCGTGAGAGAACCCCAACCGCAACCCAGCTCCAGGATGCGGTCGCCGTCGCGCAGCTGCGCGCGCTCGACGGTGAGGGCGAGCATGGCGGCCTCGGCCTCATCGAGGCCCTGTACACCCGGTGCGAAATAGCCGCTGGAGTACTTCAGGTGCCGGCCCAGCACCAGCTGGAAGAATGGCGGTGGCAGTTCGTAATGCTGCTCATTGGCCGCCACGGTGTGCACGGCGATGGGACTGGCACGCAGCTCGCTCACGAAGCGCAGCAGCCGGGCCTGTTGTCGCTCGGCATCCGGCTCGCGTTCCTCGCGCAGGCGCTGTGCCAGCAGGCGACGAATGCCAATGCGAATCAGCCAGTCAGGGATGACGCCACGTTCCATCAGACCCAGCGCCAGGGACGAACCCGCGATCGAACCGGGTGGCCGCGGAAAGAAGGCGGGAACGCGCGCCTGATACGCGCGATACGCTTCACCGCGGGAGCGCAGCGACTGTTCTTCCGCCGGCTTCACACCGGTGACGCGCAACAGCAGATACAACATGAGGACCGGACACAGCAGCGCCAGCCAGCCCTGCGGCGAGGACAGCGCAAACAGTGCATAAGCCACCCAGATCAGCCACTCGAAGAAGTAATTGGGATGGCGCGACCAGGCCCACAGCCCCACATCGCAGACGCGCTCGCGATTTACTGTATCGCGCTTGAATGCCGTGAGCTGCCGGTCGGCCAGCGTTTCTCCGCTCAGCGACAGCAGCCACAGCGCCGCAGCGGAGTATTCCAGCCATGAGAGTCGGGGCTGGGAATTCTGCGTGGCCAGCCACAGCGGCAGTGCCAGCAGCAGGTTCAGCGCACCCTGTGCCAGAAAGAACAGCAGGAATTTCAGGTTCAGCGCCGGACCGGCCCAATCAGCGCGCAACTTCTGGTAGCGCCCCTCCTCCGGCGCACCCACCACGCGCCGCACCAGATGCGTGGTGAGGCGCAGGCTCCATAGCAGGAACATGCCGGCGACGAGCAGGCGGCGTGGCGCGGTACCCGGCCCGGCCAGCCCGAACAACAGCGCCAGCAGCGCGAAATTGCCCGCCCAGCCCGGATCGACGTAGCTGAAGTTGCGGCGCCACAGCCCGAGCGCCCACAGCAGCAGCATCACGGTGAAGACCAGTACGGCGGCGGATCCTGCCAGTTGTCCGGGGGTGAGCGTGTTCGTCATATGCCCTCTTACGTCGGCAAGGGGGATCCGGATTCAGTGAATCCAACAGCCCGTGCCGCACGTAATACCCCACAAGCAAGAGAATCCTGTGAGGAAGAGCTGCGCATGAGAGTCGCCATCATCGGTACCGGCATTGCCGGCCTGGGAGCCGCGCATCGATTGCACCCGCATCATGAGGTCACCTTGTTCGAGGCCTCCGGTTATGTGGGTGGACACACCGCCACCGTCAACGTGGAAGCCTGCGGTGGCACCTGGGCGGTGGATACCGGCTTCATTGTGTTCAATGAATGGACCTATCCGAACTTCGTCGCATTGATGCGCGAACTGGGCGTGGCCTGGCAGCCTTCGAACATGAGCTTCTCGCTGCGCTGCGAGCGCAGCGGTCTTGAATACAATGGCACATCCCTCGATACCGTCTTCGCGCAGCGGCGCAATCTGCTGCGGCCATCGTTCCTGCGAATGCTCACGGAGATATTGCGCTTCAATGCCACGGCTGCGGCAGCGGTGCAGTCCGATGATCACTCGTTGACGCTGGAGGAATTCCTGCGGCGGCACCACTACTCGCAGCAGTTCATCGATCTGTACGTCATTCCCATGGGGCGCGCCATCTGGTCGGCTTCGGCCGCGGCGATGATGGCCTTCCCCGCGCGTTTCTTCGTGGACTTCTTCGGCCGTCATGGCTTCCTGAGCGTGAACAATCGGCCCACGTGGCTGGCGATCTGCGGTGGTTCGCGCAGCTATGTGCATCGGCTGAGCGCGCCATTCCGGCAACGCATTCGGCTGAACACGAAGGTGACCGGCGTGCATCGCAACGCCGGTCAGGTGGCGCTGCGCACGGCCTCCGGGCATGTCGAGCACTTCGATCATGTGATTCTCGCCTGCCACGCCGATCAGGCGCTGGCGATGCTGGATGACCCGACCCCCCAGGAGCAGGAACTGCTGCGCGCCTTTCCTTACCAGGAAAATGACGTACTGCTGCACACGGACTCGCGCCTGCTGCCTGTCACGCCGCGGGCCCGTGCAGCCTGGAACTACCATCTGCTCGCCGAGGAACAGGATCGTGTCGCCATCACCTACGACATGAACCGACTGATGTCGCTGACTGCACCGACGCGCTTTCTCGTCACCATCAACCGCAACGAAGCGGTCGATCCGCGCAGTGTGCTGCGCTCGTTCACTTACCATCACCCGG
>DATNCK010000161.1:0-4541 GCA_035571575.1 Steroidobacteraceae bacterium
ACTGGTCGGCCGCTACGTGGTGATGATCGCCAATCTCGCGCCGCGCAAGATGCGGTTCGGTGTATCCGAAGGCATGGTGCTGTGTGCCAGCGGCAAGGATGGAGAGGGCAACGGCGTGTTCGTGCTCACCGCCGATGCCGGCGTGCAACCGGGAATGAAGGTCACCTGAGCGGGTGAAACCCGACAAAGTCATCGCCCTTTACGCAGCGTTGCGCTCTGCCAATCCCAACCCGCAGAGTGAACTGGAGTTTCATAGTCCCTTCGAACTGCTGATCGCGGTGATCCTGTCGGCGCAGGCCACGGACAAGAGCGTCAACGTGGCGACGCGCAAGCTATATCCCACAGCAAACACGCCGGCCGCCATCCTCAAGCTCGGCGTGGAAGGTCTGTCTCCATACATCCGCCACATCGGGCTTTACAACGCGAAGGCGAAGAACGTCATCGAGACCTGCCGGCTGCTGCTGGAAAGACATGGCGGCGAAGTGCCGCATGATCGCGCCGCGCTCGAGGCCCTGCCCGGCGTGGGCCGCAAGACCGCCAATGTGGTGCTGAATGTGGCGTTCCGCGAGCCTACGCTGGCGGTGGATACGCATGTGTTTCGCGTGGCCAATCGCACCGGCCTTGCACCGGGTAAGACGCCGCTGGCGGTGGAAGCCAGACTGCTGAAGGTCACGCCCGTTGAGTTCCTGCAGCATGCGCATCACTGGCTGATCCTGCATGGGCGGCATGTGTGCGTGGCCCGCCTGCCGCAATGCTACAAGTGCGTCATCGTCGCGTATTGCGCCTATCGGCCCAAGACGCCGCCGCCGGCGCCCTAGCAGCGGCGCCGACCAGGCCGCTCGCGTAAGATCCCACGGTATGTTTTTCGCCAATACCGGCCGCGACGAGCTGCGCCGGCGCTACGTCGAGGCCTGGCGGAGGCGGCGGGAAGCCTTGCCACTGGAGCCGCTGGATGCGCAGATCGCCGACATCATCGCGCTGCATCCGGAATACCACGCCCTTCTCGAAGCCCCGGACGCCTCCGCGCAGGATTTCTCCGTCGAACAGGGTCGCAGCAATCCCTTCCTTCACATGGGGCTGCACCTGGCCATCCGCGAGCAGCTGGCTACACGCAGGCCGCCGGGCATCGAGCTGGTGCACGCACGGCTCGCCAGCACGCTGGGAGACGTGCATGCCGCGGAGCACCGCATGATCGAAGTGCTGGCGGAGGCGCTGTGGGAAGCCCAGCGCGCCGGCCGCGCGCCGGACGAGCAGCGCTACCTGGAGCGACTGCGCAGCCTCTAGTGTCGGGCCCCTGATCCAGCGTAAATTGAGCGAACGACCATCGGGGGCCAATCAAGCATGTACGCTATTCGAACCATCCTGCGCGCTGGAGCCTTGGCCGCGCTCGCCCTCTCGCAGCAGCTCGCGGCGCAGGAGCTGACCCTCACCAATGCCCGGATCGTCATCGGCAACGGCCAGGTGATCGACAGCGGTTCCATCGTGGTTCGCGGCGGCAAGATCGCCTCGGTGGCAGCGGGCAAGCCGGCGCAGACCGCCGGGCGCGTCATCGACGCCAAGGGTAAAAGCGTCATGCCCGGATTCATCGATGCGCACCGGCATCTCACCTTGAAACCCGATCCCAAGACCGAGATGCAGAAGCTGCTCGAAGCCGGCTTCACCACCATTCTGTCGGGCGGCGGCGCGCCCGAACCCCTGGTGGCCGCACACAACCAGATCGAGAAAGGAGAGATCAACGGGCCGCGCCTGATCCCTTCGGGCAATGTGCTGTTCCTGGCGAATCAGACACCGGATGCGATGCGCGCCGAGATCCGCAAGCTGGCAGGACTGGGCGTGAAGTACACGGGCGAAGCGCTGCTCACACCCGTACCCGGGCCGACTCCGGCAGACATGGCTGCGCTGTCCGCGCTGCTCGATGAAGGCGCTAAGGCGGGTGTGAAAGTGCAGGTCCATGCGGTGAGCACCTCGGCCATGATGGCCGCCATCGATGCCAAAGTGCCGCTGCTGGTGCATCTGCCCAACAAGGACTGGATCACGCGCGAACAGGCTGCAAGGCTGGCTGCCAGCAGCACGCGCATCCTGTCCGCAGTCGGCACGTGGGCGCCGGTATTCGGCGTGTTCGCCAATGACAACAAGCCACGCGCGCGTGACGGCAAGCCTTGGCCGGATGCCATCACTGATGGCGTGGGCGGCGGCAAGGAAGCCGGCTACGCCATGGTCAATGCGCGCACGGTGTTCGATGCCGGCGCCATCATCGGTGTGGGCATCGACACCAACTACGAGACGCGGGCGACCCTGGCCACGGAGCTGCGCGCCATGAACGGCGTGTTCTCTCCGCAGGATATGGTGAAGATCTTCGGGCCGAATTCGGCTGCCTATCTGGACATGAGTGACCAGATCGGCACGCTGGAGGCTGGCAAGCAGGCAGACCTGGTGCTGCTGGACGGTGACCCGCTCGAGGGCTACTGGAACTGGCTGAAGGTCCGGACGGTCGTAAAAGGTGGAAAGGTCGTCGTCGAGAACAAGTAAGCGCACCGCGGCAACCGATCAATTAGGGGATGTGATGGAAAATGCGAAGAATCTGGCCTGTGCGGTCCTGGTGGCTGCCCTGCCTTTGGCTGCCAGTGCACAGACTGTTGCCAATCCCGGCTTCAAAAGCGTGGGCCGCGGCGCACCGCTGGCCGTTGATCTGAACCAGCCGCCATCGCAACCCAAGAAGGTACAGACGGTGGATGATCCGGCCATCAAGTCTTTCCTCGATCGCGATGCCTGGACGATTGGCCCGGTCGGACAGCGCGCGGGCCGCCCTGGCGGCGGCCCTCCTGGTCCCGGCGGCCCTCCCGCACCGGGTGGGCCTCCTGGCGCCCCGCCCGGTGCGGGTGGACCCGCAGCGGCAGGCGGGCCGGTAGTCCCGGGCCAGCCGCCTCTTGGCGGGATTTTCGGCGGTGCCGGCACGGCAGGATTTACAGTGATTTCCCCGGGCAAGGACGGCGCGCCGCCGCCCGGCGTGAAGCCGCTGCCGGTGGATCTGTTCACCACCAAGGATTTCTACCAGGACACCAAGCTGTGGAGCGATCCCCGCTATTTCCGCTGCAACAGCCCCTATGCAGCCGAGTCGCAGCACGGCGCAAACGGCGGAGCCCTCACCACGGATCCGAAAAAGGCGCCCTGGGGATTCTGCGAGCGCGACTATCCGCGCGAATCCATGGTCAGCCCGTATCCGTTCAAGACGGCACAGGCTCACTACGAGGCGCTGCTCGCCGAGACCACGGCGCGTGGCGGCCCCACCAAGCACACCTACAACACCGTGCCGGGTGAATGGACCGGGCGCTACGGCCTTTCGGGGCAGAACTGGTACGGCAGCATGCGCGTCAACCAGATCCCCACCATCCTGTCGCTGCTGACGCCTGAATATCAAAAGCGCATGGTCGAACTGCTGTACCAGGAAGGCGTCAACGGCGCCTCACAGTGGCCCTCGCAGTACTGCTGGCCGGAAGGCTTCATGCGCCGCTTCGATCCAGTGGCGATCCAGGTGCAGATCAACAATCACTTCGTGATCGTGACACCGGATGTGGTGCAGATCTCCACTGGCGTGGCGCGCAATTTCGTCACCAACATCTACGTCGGCCGCCAGTTCAACATGACCGGTGCGGTGCCGCGCCTGGGCGCTGACGTGCCGCACTGGTACGGCGACACCATCGGCTTCTGGGACAAGGACACGCTCATCACCTGGACCTCGAACATCCAGGGCTGGATGGTGCACGGCAAGTTCGAGTTCTCGAGCAAGCTGCAGACCATCGAGATCTACTCGCCGGAGAAGGACGCCAGCGGCAAGCTCACCGGGCTGAACCACGAGGCGATCTTCTATGATCCGGAGTCACTGGTGCAGCCTATGCGCATCGTGCGCTCGCTGAACCGGCTCGGCGGCATGGACAGCGGCAATCCCTACACATTCATCGAATGCGTCCCGAATATCTATCCGGTGAAAGGACATGCGACGGCCGTCACACCCGGACAGAAGATCGAATACGAAGTTCCGGACATGTACGGTCGACCCTGGGCGAAAAACTGGGAAAGATACTTCGAGAACGGCATGAAGGATCCGGACAAGGCGAAGGAAGACGAGATGTTCAATTTCGACCAGCCTGCAGACAAGGCAAAGAGCGGCAAATGAAGATCCCAACGAAGAAACAGGGTTTTGCGGCAGTGGCTCTGGCCCTCGGGGCGGCAGCTTCGCTTCAGGCCCACCATTCCTTCGCGGCCTACGACATGACCAAGACGCAGGTGCTCACCGGCGTGGTGACGCGCGTCAATCCCGATGCCAACCACCTGCAGATCTTCTTCGCGGCAATGAATCCCGAACGCAAGAACGTGGAACGGGACAAGGACGGCAAGCCCATCATCTGGTCGGTTGAAATGGCCGGCTCGGCCGCCTCGGCGCAGGACGGCATTTCGGTGTCGAGTTTCCCGCCGGGAACGGTGTTCAGCGTCGGCGTGCATCCGCAGCGCAATGGCGATCCTTCCGGCTTCCGGGAAGGCCC
>DATNCK010000162.1:0-6334 GCA_035571575.1 Steroidobacteraceae bacterium
TTCTGATCGATCAATCCCAGACGATCTTGTGACCGTCGAATTTCTTCTTCTTGAGCATGTCGTAGCGCTCCACCAGTAGCGAGCGTTCGACCAGCGCGCGCAGCATCTCTGGATCGCTTTGGGCAATCTCGCGCATGCGGCGCTGCATTTCACCCAGATGAGTGTTGATGATGTCGGCGGTGGGTCGCAGATTTCCCGCGTGACCCTCCAGCAGGTCATGGATGGCTTCAGCCTTGCCATCGGTCACATAGCCCGCCTCGCAGTTCCGGCTTTTCAGCCGCGTGCCGATCGGTGCATCGAGTATGCAAGTGATGTCATACATCCTCGATTTGTTCAGTTCGTTGTAGCGCGCATAGGCCCGATCTTCCGCTGCCACGATGGCCTTCTTCACCTCACTGAGTTTGTCGAGCCGGCCGGAGACGACGATTTCATCCATCTCAGCCGTGGTGTTGGCCACGGTGGAGGCGAGATCATCCTTCGGCTTCCGGGTTTCCGCGCCCGCTGCGGCCTGACTCAAAGGGAGCAGCGCCATGATGCTCGCGAACAGCGTGGCGCGATACATCCTGATACGGGAGTGGCTCATGTGCATTCCCCTCGCAGCGTGGAAGCCCGGAATCTACCCTCGGGGCACGACACCTTCAACGAAAACCCCGATCTCCGGAAAGAGGTTAGCGCTAACTCCACAGGATCAGTCGGTGAACACCGTCAGCTTGCGGAACTTGATGAGCCAGGTCCCGTCGTTCTGCCGGATCAGATGATCCTCGGAGCGACCGAACCCGCCCGTGACGTAACGGCCATCCTGGCCCTTGCTCATGGTTTGCCAGTAAGAGTAGTACACAGCCTCGGTGGCGCTGGTGAGAGATATGCGTTCATTGGTGACTACATGATGCAGCGCATGTATCGGCTTACCTTCAGCGCGGTTCTTCGCCTGTTGCGCCTCCATGCCCGTCACCACCTTGCGGATGGCATCGTGTCCCTGCATCAGCTGGCCGTTGGAATCGATCTGTGCATCCGCGGTGAACACCGATACATAACCATCGGCGTCGAGTGAATCGACGGTCCAGATGTACTTGTGCATGGTTTCGAGGATCGCCGCTCGATCCGCAAGCTGGCGCACGCCGGTGTTTTCCTTCGACAGCGCCGGCGCGCACAGAGTGAGCAGGCTAACCACAGTGACGAGCTTCTTCATGAGGTACTCCGTTCGAAGGGCGCAACGATGCACGAGAGCAATCTGTGGATATTGCTAAAACAACGTGTTTTTTTTGCAGTGAAGGTCGGGTGAAATCTTGACTGGTGTATCACGGGATGAGGAACTGTCTGTGGAGCAAGTGCAAGGCGAAAGGATTCGCCCGGTTCCAACCGTCATCGTTGTTGCTACAGGGAAAGTTCGCGGTGATGGTGCACGCACGGCGGCAGATTGCCGCCGTGCTTCCACGCTCGAAGCAATGACTGGAAGTCGTACGCCCTCAGCCAGCCAGGAAGGGTTGCAGCTGCGCCAGTACGCCTGCCGGATTCGCCTCCTGCAGGTTGTGTCCGCCAGTCAAAGGAGCGCCCGTCACCTGGGTGCCGTGATCTTTCCAGATGCCCAGCACGTCGTACATGCGGCCCATTGCGCCGTCGCTGGCCCACAGCACATGCAGCGGGCAGGTCACCTTCTTGCCGGCCTTGATGTCGGCCTCGTCGTATTCGATGTCGATTCCGGCCGAGGCGCGATAGTCCTCGCACATGCCGTGGATGGCGGCGGGGTTGCGGTACACGCGCGCGTATTCATCGCGCAGTTCCGGCAGTCCGCCGCGGCTGAAGGCGCCCGACTGCACTTCGCGATTGAGGATGTCCTCGGGATAGGGCGCCGGGCGCAGATACAGGAACCAGTGGAAGTAGGCTTCGACGAAAGCCCTCGTCACATGCGCATACAGATATTGCGTGGGCACGATGTCGAGTACCGACATGCGGCTGACGGCCTCGGGATGATCGAGCGCCAGACGATGTGCCACGCGTCCACCGCGATCATGACCCACGACGGCGAAGCGACTGAAGCCGAAGTGCTTCATCAGCTCGACCTGATCCGTCGCCATCGCCCGCTTGGAATAGTTGATGTGCTTGTCGCCATCGGCGGGTTTGCTGCTGTCGCCGTAGCCGCGCAGGTCGGCGGCGATGACGGTGTACTTCTTGGCCAGCTCCGGTGCCACGCGAAACCAGGACAGATGCGTCAACGGTGCGCCGTGAATCAGCAGCAGCGGCGGGCCGCTGCCGCCGACCACGGTATGCAGTTCCGCGCCACTGGTCTTCACGCGCTCCACCTTGAATCCTGGCAGCAGTTTCAGGTCCACGGGCGTGGCGTCGGCAGCGGCAGGCATCGCAGGTGGCGATGGCGGTGCATCCGCCGCCCGACCTTCCCGGGCCGTGCCGAGCAGCGTGCCGGCGGCCAGCGCAAGGCCGGCGCCCAGCACCCCGCGCCTGTCGGTCGAGACGTCCAGGCCCTCTGGCGTCGCATCAGAATTCGGATGGCGCACTTTATTTTCCCTGTAGTGGTGGCGATGAATGGGGTGCCATGCTAAACCTGCTACTGATAGAAGCAAGGTTATTGAAGACGGATGGGTGCTGTACTTTTCTACCGGAAAACGCGAATTCCCTGCCGGAAAACGAGATTGCGTGGAGGGTGGTTGGCGGTGATTGCACTGTTGACCGGCGTTTGCGCTGCTGCGACTTCCGTAAGCAGCAACACCGCTCTGCCCGACGCTGCGATGAAAGGCGACATACAGGCCATGAAGTCGCTGCTCAAGGGCGGCGCCGACCCCAACGCGCTGGGTCAGTTCGGCACGCCGGCATTGCATTGGCGAGTGGATGTCGATGATCTGGCTGGTGTGCAGCTGCTGCTCAGTGCCGGGGCTGATGCCAATCGCCTGACTGAGCGAGGCGTCAGTCCACTGAGCCTCGCCATTGCCAATGGCAATGCCGCGATGGTGGATGTGCTGCTCAAGGCGGGCGCCAATGCCAGCCAGCTGGAGCCCACCGGTGAAACACAGCTGATGATGGCGTCACAGGTCGGCGTCGCCGCCGTGGTGCAGAGCCTGCTGAAGAAGGGCGCCCAGGTGAATGCCAGCGAGGCGAACTTCGGACAGACGGCTCTGATGTACGCCTCGCGGGCCGGTCATGCGGACATCGTGAAGATGCTGCTGGCAGCGGGTGCCGAGCCCAATGTCGCGACCAAGATCGGTCAGACGCCGAAATTCATCGCTCCCAACTCCGTGCCGGGATTCGGTTTCGGTGTCGGCATCCTGCGGGGTGGCGTGCCGGCGGACCGCGGGCGTCGCGAGCCCACGCCGGGCGGAATGACTCCTCTGCACTATGCGGCCCGCCACAATCACGTGGAGGTGGCGCGCCTGCTGATCGAGGCGGGCGCCAAGGTGAATGCCCGCGAAGCCGACGACATCACACCATTGCTGATGGCCATTTCCAGCAACAACGTGGCCGTGGCGCAATATCTGCTGAGTCATGGCGGCGACAAGAACGCGGCCGACTGGTACGGGCGCACGCCGTTGTGGGAAGCCGTCAATGTGCGCAACCTCTATGTGCACAATGCGACTTTCAAGAACGGCATCGACCGCGCGCCTCTTCTGGAACTGATCCAGGCATTGCTGGCTGCGGGATCCGATGTGAATGCGCGCACCAAGGAGACACCGCCGTTCCGCAATCACCTGCTCGAAATCACCGGATCCCTGGAATGGGTGGATTTCACCGGGCAGACGCCGTTTCTGACCGCCGCCCTGGCAGGAGATGTCACCGTGATGAAGCTGCTGCTGCAGCACGGCGCCGATCCCCGCATCGATACCTTCCACGGCACCTCAGCACTAATGGCCGCGGCCGGTGTCAACTGGGTGGTGGCGCAAACCTGGACCGAAGGTCCGCAGCAGCTGCTGGAGGCGGTGAAGCTATGCTACGAACTGGGAATGGACGTGAATCAGGCCAATTCCATGGGCATTACCGCACTGCACGGGGCCGCCAACCGGGGTTCGGAAGATATCATTCGTTTCCTGGTCGAGAAGGGCGCCAATCTCACGGCGCAGGACAATGAGCATCGAACGGCGCTGGACTGGGCCAAGGGCGTGTTTCTGGCCACCCATCCACCCGAACCCAAGCCGGGCTCGATTGCATTGATTACGGCGCTGTTGAAAGCGCAGGGCAAAGAGGTGCGTTGATGAGGAGCATGCGAGCGATGCGATGGTATGCGGCACTGGCGCTGCTGTTGCCCGCTGCGTTGCCGGCACAGGATCTGCACGCGGTCACCGAGCAGTACTGCACCAAGTGCCACAACACCGAGGACTGGGCGGGCGGACTCGATCTCACGTCGATGGACACGGCGCATGTGGGCGCCGATGCGCAGACCTGGGAAAAAGTAGTGCTGAAGCTGCGCGCAGGCATGATGCCGCCGCCGGGCAAGGAGCGTCCCTCGCGCCAGCAGACCGAAGCCATCGTCCGCGCGCTGGAAACCCGCCTCGATGCGGAGTCGAAGGACAAACCTGCGTTGCCAGCGCTGCATCGGCTCAATCGCGTCGAGTACGCCAATGCCATCCGCGACCTGTTCGGCATGCAGGTGGATGTGGCCGCGATGCTGCCGCCGGACGATGCCAGCAATGGCTTCGACAATGTCGCATCGGGTCTGGCGATTTCCCCTGCGCTGATCCAGGGCTACACCACTGCGGCGATGAAGCTTAGCCGTGCTGCGGTGGGCGACATGACGGCCACGGAATCCACGGCCATCTACCAGACGCCACCCACGCTGGCGCAGGACAAACATCTGGAAGGCCTGCCGCTGGGTTCCCGCGGCGGCGTGCGCATCGTGCACAGCTTCCCCCTGGACGCGGAATATCACTTCAGCGTGCGGGGTGGATTCTCGATGGCCCGCAGCCCCAACACCCGCGTCGATGTGGCACTGGATGGCCAGCGCATCGAGGTGCCGAACCAGCGTGACTTCCGCCTCCGTGTGAAGGCCGGGCAGCATGTGCTGACCGCGGCGATCTTCGATCTGAAGCGGCCTGCCGGTGTGAACGACATCTACTCGGTCTACAGGGTGGAAGGCGGGATCGACAGCGTGGAGATTGCCGGTCCGTTCAACGCCACCGGCGCGGGCGATACCGAAAGCCGGCGTCGCATCTTCAGTTGCCATCCGTCATCCACGGCCGAAGACAAGGCCTGCGCGCAGCAGATCCTGACGGATGTGGCCACCCGCGCCTTCCGCGGGCCAC
This sequence comes from Steroidobacteraceae bacterium, assembly GCA_035571575.1. GTDB lineage: Bacteria > Pseudomonadota > Gammaproteobacteria > Steroidobacterales > Steroidobacteraceae > ZC4RG30. The sequence continues at coordinate 5,247 of DATNCK010000162.1, forward strand.
AGCGACCGGCGGATCTGGCCACCGTCTTGCAGTTCTACGATCGCGGCCACGCGGAAGGCGGTTTCGAGGCGGGGATCCAGCAGGGTATTGCACGCATCCTGATCGATCCGCGATTCCTGTTCCGTTTCGAGGCGGATCATGCCGCCGGTGCGACGGCGATCAGCGATCTGGAGCTGGCCTCGCGTCTGTCCTTCTTCCTGTGGAGCAGCATCCCGGACAAGCAACTGGTGGATCTTGCCGCCAGTCATCAGCTGCATCAGCCCAAGGTGCTGACCGCCCAGGTGAAGCGCATGCTCGCAGATTCGCGCGCCTCGGCACTGGTGGAAAACTTCGCCGGACAATGGCTGTTCCTGCGCGAGCTGGCGACGGTGACGCCGGAGGTTGAAGGCTTCGACGAGAACCTGCGTGAGGCCTTCATTGAAGAAACGCGCTCGTTGGTGGGCTGGGTGTTCTCGCAGGACCGGCCGCTCACCGAACTGCTCACCGCGGACTACAGCTTTCTGAATGAGCGGCTTGCGCGTCACTACGGCATACCCGATGTGCGCGGGTCGCACTTCAGGATGGTGAAACTGCCGCCGGGCACGCGCCGTCAGGGCCTGCTGGGACAGGGCAGCATCCTGACCATTACCTCGACAGCCACCCGTACTTCGCCCGTGATCCGCGGCGCCTGGATTCTCGAGAACATTCTCGGTGCGCCGCCGCCGGCGCCCCCACCCGGCGTGGAAACCAATCTCGATGGTGATGGCACGCAGGTGCTGACGGCGTCGGTGCGGCAGCGGCTGGAGAATCACCGCAAGAATCCTTCCTGCGCCGCCTGTCACAGCGTCATCGATCCAGTGGGCTTCGCGCTGGAGAATTTCAACGCCATCGGCGCCTGGCGCGAACGCGATGGCGACGCGCTGGTGGATGCCCGCGGCACGCTGGTGGACGGCACGCGCATGGAAGGCCCGACCGATCTGGTGAATGCACTGATGGCGCGCTCCGAACAGTTCGTGACCAACTTCACCATCAAGCTGATGACCTACGCACTGGGTCGCACAGTGGACTACCGTGACATGCCCACCGTGCGCGCCATCGTGCGCGAGGCC